>JAHHOC010000013.1 GCA_018677115.1 Arenicella sp.
CAGCAAATACTCACAAACTTTGGTTGCCTGACCCAGGCAAATTGGTAACAACCCGGTCGCTAACGGATCCAGACTACCTGTATGCCCCGCTTTGGCAGCACGAAACAGGTTCCTGACTCGTTGCAGGGCCTTGTTGGAACTCATGCCCGCAGGTTTATTAAGCAGGATC
This sequence comes from Arenicella sp., assembly GCA_018677115.1. GTDB lineage: Bacteria > Pseudomonadota > Gammaproteobacteria > Arenicellales > Arenicellaceae > Arenicella. Next base: position 170 of record JAHHOC010000013.1, read on the forward strand.
ACACCATGAATATTTATTTTTTTATTTTTCTTCATCGCCAGGGTATTGCCATCGAGGGGAGCAACTGAATATTCGGTGGCATTGACACAGATCGCCACTCAACCCAAGCCCATCTGGAGTTGCTGATTGTGTTAATCGCTGATCAGGTGAACAACTACTTACAGTTTTTTGGTTTGGGTAATCCAGCAAATTTGCTTGCCGATTTAGTCGGCCCCTCCGGGAACAGGGAATGCAGGTATCGTGAATTGGCATTTTCTTCGCCGAATGCTTTCCTGAATACGCGGATCACCATCCGCATCGGCGGCGGAATGTTGTAGTCTTCGTAGTATTCGCGAAAGTAGTGAATGATTTCCCAATGTTCGTCGGTCAGGTTAACCCCATCCAGGTCAGCCATAAGAATGCCCAATTCGGCGCTCCAGGACAGTCTATCAAGCAGGAAACCCTGGGCGTCAGTGGGGTATTCGCGACCCTCGAACTCTATCGAATGCCTGGTTCCATCTACCATGCCACATGCCTTTGGTGCTTTTCCGTCAACTCAACAAATCCAGTGTAAGGGACAGGTTTCAGTTGTTTGTATTGGTTGTGGACACCACGCACCTGCATATCTTCCTGCAGCACATACACCTTGACCCCGCGCGATTCACATTTTGCCAGGAACGATGCCAGGGTTATCGGCGAATGCGCCGCCAGCACCGCGTCCTCAATCAGCAATATAGCATCTCCACTGGTGGCAAAACACAGCTGCTCAAACACCCACACTCGCTCATGCCACGATGCAGACAGTGTGTGCAGTGTACTCAAAATGTAAACACCCTGTATTGCTGCTCTATGAGCGAGGCAACCCCGGCAGAATCGAGTTCACTGACTGCAACTGATAATTGCTCAACTGTAAGGCCGCGACTGCACATGCTCTGATCATGTACATACAGTCGCTGTACGCCAAAATCCTCCAAGGCACGGAATGTCCTGGTGAATTGCTTCAGTTCACTGTCTGCAGTGTCCTGCCCTGCAAGCAGTTGAAACACGCCATCATGAATGAACAACAGGCTCAAGTCCTGTTCCAAGGTCGACCCGGCCAGTACAGCGTCCAGACCCTCGTTACCACTGGCACAGGAATATGGGCCACGCGTGAACAGGTAAAGAAGTTTGTGCGCTGTCACGAAAAACTCACCATACGGTCAGATGTAATGCTGGCGTCGGTTAAGGTGCCCAGGCCAGCGATAGAAAAACTCGGGTGTAAATTAGCGGCTGTTTTGGCATGCTCCGTGGCCAGTGCCCCATTCAGCACACCACGCCGTTCGGCAGATGATACGCAGATAACCAGGGGAACCGAGTAATGTTCTGCGAAACGGGCCCAGTTCTCGACCATGTCTGGCTCATCGCTCATGACCACACTGAGCATGTTGCCATGCGCGACAGCGTCCTGATGGAAAAATACCTGACTGATCTGATGCCCGGCCTCGCAGGCAGCAAGGCAATACTGCCACGCACTATAACTGGCCTGACTTGAATACAGCGCTCCATTTACCAGAATATTTATTTTCATCAATTAAAGTATCGTTGTTCCTCGAGCCACATATCCTTTTTAGGCATCTGCAGGTAAAAGCCTTGCCCGCGCATATCCGCAATTACCTGCTCCGACTCTGCTTGCACCAAGGTCTTTTCTGTCAGATCAAAATCGACCACCAGAGTGAGTTTGCCAAACAATTCAGTCAGCGCGGCGGGCAACCTTGCCACCAGTCCGGGAGTCGCGGGTTCGGGCAAGTAAAGATAAAGATCCTCCTTGTTGGCACCTTTGTAAACATAGCAGTGCACTATGGTTCACCCTTTGCGGATCACGAAACTATCCACCCGCGGGGTATCCGAACCCTCTGTATAATCGACTAGCTGGTGTGGCAAGTGCTTAAGCATGGCATCGAAATCAGCTTTTGCGCTCGGGTCCGTGGTTAGCACCAGTATGCACTCACCAGCCTGCAGTTTGCGCAATGCCTGCTTGGCACGCAGCAACGGGATTGGACACCGGGTGCCGCTGGTATCGACGGTTTGCTTGATCTCACTATTTGTGACCATGACATTAAAATTTGTTTAAGCGCTCACAGGTTGATGCCGCGTTTATTCAATTCCTCTATTATAGTCGCAATGCGGGGCGTAACGGGCCCATCTTTATAGCTATATGCAAGCAGCCAGACAACTACTTATTCTACTTCGCACATTGATTGCAGCCAGTATTACGGCGTGCATTGTGCCCCTGCAAACTGTGGCTGCAACGCAATACGATCATTTCGAGCAATTACCGGATTTAGGCTCGCAGGCGGCCAACATGCTGTCAGATAATGAAGCGGAGTTGCTTGGCAAGGCTTTCATCCGTCATTCACGCTATCAACAACCCTATATTTCCGACCCTGAATTGGTCGACTACATCAATCGCCTCGGCAACAAACTATTGTCGGTCAGCGAAGACGCTGATAAGTCGTATCGCTTTTACCTTATCGATAACGATGTCATCAATGCGTTTGCGGTGCCTGGAGGCCACATCGCGCTGCACACCGCAATCCTGACCAAGTCGGAAACAGAAAGCGAACTGGCGTCAGTGATTGCGCACGAAATATCCCATGTGTCGCAGCGGCATATTGCCCGCAAACTGGAAAACTCGCGGTACGATAGCCTGATCGCGCTTGGCGCGCTGCTGGCAGCTGCTGCCGCAGGCGGCGGGGAGGCTGCTCAAGCGGCCTTTGGCCTGGCCAACGCCAGCATTATCGATCGCCAACTAAACTACAGCCGTGCCTTTGAGTCGGAGGCCGATTCTCTGGGCATCCGCTTGCTGAGCCGGGCCAGTTTTGACCCTGCGGCAATGTCCCATTTTTTCAAGCGTTTACTCGACGAGAGCCGTATTAATGAGTCTCACGCACCGGAGTTTTTACGCTCACACCCACTTACCGTAAACCGGATTACCGAATCGGCAGCACGTGTAAAAACCTACCCCCCGGCCAATCCACCAGACCAGGCTGAGTTCCTGATGATGCAGGCAAAAGCCACGGCGGCTTATGCTGGGGACAAAGAACAAACGCGTGATCTGTACAGGATCAAAATTGAGCGGGGCGATAACAGTTTGGCAACACGCTACGGATACGCACTGGCGTTGTCCGGCAATGGCGAGTTTGAAGCTGCACGCGCTGAATTTAAAATTTTGAGAGAATCATATCCCGACAACGCCAGCATCCGCCTAGGTGAGGCGGACAATGAATTAGAGGCAGGAAATATTGATCACGGCCTGGCACTGCTAAAAAGCCTTTACCATGAGCAGATTGCTGAGGACAATCATCTTTATGATATCTATTATGCCAACGCGCTGGTGTTAACTGAAAACAATGAACCGGCAATTCCGATTCTGCGCTCCTCAATAGCCAACGATAGCGAGGAACCCTATTTTCATATCCTGCTTTCACGCGCCTATGCGGAAAC
>JAHHOC010000022.1 GCA_018677115.1 Arenicella sp.
AACCGATACGGTGGGGATGCCAAGCGCTGCTGCCAAATGGCCCAGCCCGGTATCTACAGCGATCACACCCGCAGAGGATTGCAGTTCGGCGGCAATTTGCGTCAGACTCAATCGCGGTAAAACTTTAACACCCTGGCTCCGGTCTGCGATTCGCTGTGCACGTTGCCTTTCATGTTCGTTACCCCAACACAGCTTTACCTCAAATCCATCCTGCACCGCAAGACCGGATATATCCACCCAATGTTGCTCGGGTAAATGCTTGCTGTTCCAGGTTGTTCCATGCAACAACAGAACTGTAGGCAGGCGAGTGTCCGCTTTATGCAGGCCGGGCACCTGCAGAGCATAATCCGGCGGCGTGGTAGGGGTCGGATAGCCGAATCCCCCTGCAAACAGCTGTCGTAAGCGGTCAATGGCGTGTTGCCCGGAGGGCACATCGACTTTAATATTATAGAAGCGGGCGGCGATTTTTTCCTTGATTGATATTGCGCTGAAACCGATTCGACAACCACGTCTGCGCGCCCTGGCGATCCGACTGAAAGCAGCGCTCTTCATCAATCCCTGTGCATCTATAATAAAATCATAGCGTTCGGTTCGTGCATCGCGGACAAAGGCGAAAAACTCGCCAATGACCCGCCAATGAGGCCTGCGCCAGCGGCGAGTGGATACCGGAATCGTGCGGCATACGGCGGGATGCCACCCGGGGACTTCGCTGAAACTGTCCTCCACCATCCAATCCACCTGCAGATCCTGGTAATTGGATTTTAAGTCAGATAAAGCTGGCATCAGATGCAGCAGGTCACCCATCGATGTCAATTTCACAACCAATACTTTCATCGCACTTTTCGAGTCAGTTCAATGACCTGATGCACGGGCAGATCCTGCATACATTTATGGTGCTGTAATGGGCACTCCCGCTTGAAACAGGGGCTGCAATCCAGATGATGTTGAGCGATCGCATGATTGGCACTTAAAGGCGGCGTATGTGAGGGGTCGGTGGAGCCATAAACAGCAACCAGCGGAATTTGTAAAGCAGCGGCGATATGCATTAATCCTGAATCATTGGACACCGCCAGGGAGGCGATGGACATCAGGTCGATGGCTTCGGGCATGGAGGTTCTGCCGGCCAGCATCTGGCAGCGTGCATCAGTGAGCTGATATATTTCATCGCAGCTGTCTGTATCATTTGCCGAACCCATAAGCCAAACCTGCCAGCCTTCTGCCAGGTAGTACCAGGCTAAATCGGCATAATGTTCAGCGGGCCATCTCTTCGAAGCGCCGAATTCGGCGCCTGGGCAAAGAACCAGCACAGGTTTTTCATCGTTAAGGCCTAATTTTTTTTGCAGCGAGCTAAGTTGCTTGCGGTCTGCCTCTAGCCTCGGAATCGGTACTGCACTGCGGGAAACCGGCTCCGCCCCACTCGGTAATCCCAATGCGAGGAAACGCTGCACCGTCATGGGCAGCGCAGATGTATCCAGCTTGCGCACATCATTGAGTAGTCCCCAGCGCATTTCGCCGGTGAATCCAGTGCGGGTTTCAATCCCTGCGATTGCCGGAACAAGTGCTGATTTAAGCGAGTTAGGTAAAACGATGGCATTGCTGTAACCGCGTTTACGCAGAGCGCGGCCAAGCCGGATTCGCTTCAGGAGGCTGAGCTTTCCATGTTCAAAATTTGCTTCGATGAGTTTGTCCACCTGCGGCATTCGATCAATTAATGCAGCGGTCCATGCCGGCGCCAGGACATCAATTGTGGCATCGCCTTGCAGCGTTCTTATCTGCATGCACAGGCTCTGAGCCATTACCATATCGCCCACCCAGGATGGGCCGATGATCAAATATTTTGTTTGCCGCTCGGTCAAATCGAACAGGACCTGATATGCGCCCTAGATAAAAGTTAGCCAATCAATCCGCTTTTTGTCTCTACCGTTCACAACATCAAAATAGCGCTGCTGTATCTCGCCGGTGATGGGTCCTGCAGAGCCGTCTCCGATTTCCCGGTCATCCAGCGATTTGATTGGTGTAACTTCAGCAGCAGTTCCGGTGAAAAAGGCCTCATCTGCGGTATAGACTTCGTCCCGGGTTATTTGTTTTTCAATTACTTCGAGGTGCATATCATCTTTAAATAACTCAACCACGGTGTCGCGAGTGATGCCCTCTAGCGCAGATGTGAGAGAAGGCGTATAAATTTTGCCACGCCGCACAATAAAAATATTTTCACCACTGCCTTCTGCGACATAGCCATTGATGTCGAGCATCAGTGCCTCATCGTAGCCGGCGTTTTCTGCTTCCTGCAGTGCCATAATGGAGTTGGTATAGTGACCATTTGTTTTGGCCTTGGCCATGGAACTGTTCACATGGTGCCTGCTGAAGGAAGAAGTTTTCACACGAATTCCGTTTTCCAACGCGTCTTCGCCTAAGTAGGCTCCCCACTCCCAGGCAGCGACCATAACGTGCACCTGCAGGTTTTTGGCATGCAGGCCCATACCCTCGGATCCATAAAAAGCCATAGGTCGCAGATATCCGGATGCCAATTGGTTTTTGGAGATTGAATCGATTTGCGCCTGATTTAATTCTGTATCTGAGAACGGCAGCGTCATCCCCATGATCTTGGCTGACTGGAACAATCTTTCCGTATGACGATCAAGTCGAAATATGGCGGGACCCTGACTCGTTGCATATGCCCGTACGCCTTCAAAGACTCCAACGCCATAATGCAAAGTGTGGGTCAAAACATGAATTTTGGCCTCCCGCCAATCAACAAATTCGCCATCTAGCCAGATGACTCCATCACGATCACTAAACGACATTAAAATTCTCCAAATCTCTCGCCTGTCTCAATTAATTGGCCTGTGTTGTTGCCTGAATGGGTTGTCGGCACAGTCACTCGCGCAGAGGCGTTAGTATAAAGCCTTGGGCTAGCGGAAAGCAGTTTTTTTGGTCCTGTCCGCACAGGCTTGGTCAATTTTCTGAATAACCGGGGCATGCGGTGCATCACGTAAAGAGTGTTTGACCACCTCGCTTCGCGGGTGGCAATGCATTTCCATCGGCATGGCTAGAGGCGCAAACTCATAGCTAACTTTGCCTTCTCGATCTACCCGGCCCAGTGCCATTTTCGAGTGATCGCCATTGACGATCAAGTCCTGGTGCCCCAGGCCCTGACCGACAATAATATTGTCGATGCCATCAAATTCGCTACGGTCAAAAATATGGATATGACCGCTCAATAGTGTCTTGATGTTCGCTTGTTTAAGTTTTCTGATCAGCCAATCGCGTTCCGCATTGCTGCCAATATCGTGGTCGCCGTCCGCATCGTCGAGGATCGTGCAGTGGGCGGTGAGAAAATGCCACCGTATCCACAAACTGGCTTTTTTCCTTAATCAGTTGCTGCATCATTTTCCCGCGATGGCCACCGCCGACCGGCAAAGTATTAGCTGCAGTATCCAGATTAACGTAGCGGGTTTTGCCGATCGAAAACCGATGATTGAGCGGGCCGATACCACGCAGAAATTTGTGGCTGATAAGTCCGGAGTCGTGAAAGTCATGATTGCCTATGCTGACATAGCAGGGCAGGGGTGCTTCCCTGAATAGCCTGATGGCTTCATCGTAATCTCCCGGGCGATAATTGAAGTCACCTAGATGTAATAAGAATCTTGCACCCAGTTGATGGGCTCTTTGAATACACCATTTCAGTTCCAGACCGGCGCCGGTATCGCCAATCGCGGCAAAACTGTATTGCTCGATTTGTGGAAGTCGCCACGCGAGAGATATAGGATTTGAACCTGTAGTTTTAATTTTAAGGGATCGATTGATGCCCGAAACCCCATCATGCAGTACCTCTACCGTACCCGGCTCTGTGACCAGTAAAGCATCTTCGGCAATATTGTTCACTTTGAACTGTAATATGGCACCCGGCGGGGTATGAATCACCATATGAGGCTCAGGAGCGAATGCCCTGAGTTCAATCACATCGTCTATTTCATCAGCTGTTTCGAACAAATCATGCAGGACTATTTTTAAGTCAGGTATATTTATTTCGTCTGCTAGCTGTGAGGGCTCCAGGCTGAGTGCGGGGAAGCGGATACCGCGCCGGTATGCATACACTGCGAACCCAAGCCCGGTTAACCCGGCAGCCTGCAGCAACCGTCTCCGGTAGCGGTTTGGACTATCCTGTTGAGCGCTCATATCGCTGCCTTACATCAAATACAAACACGTATCGTTGGTTTCCTGCATCTTCAATAAATACCGGGCGACCGAGGTGATAGGTCAGCGTTTGCCGGAGCAGGCTGTCTGCATGAATTTTATTGTCGAGGTTGAAGGCCACATAATCATAGTTTCGCAATTGATTGGTTTCTAAAAATTCTATCAGCATGTCAGTCGAGTAAAGGTGATCGAGATTTTCGCTCGGACTGCGTGCTGCATAATAAATTATCAACTTGTCATTGCTGTAAATCGCCTGATTTGATTTCGCGCTTTCAGCTAGCCATTGCCCGGCATTTTTTAAATGCATTTTATTGGTGGTTTCAGCAAGTCGATCGAGTGAAATTCCTACCAGCACAACAATAACCGCCACCGCAGTTGTCTTGGCGACCGGTCCGGCCATAAATGCCTTTTGCCACAGATGATCAATTGCAAATGGCGCGATGAGCAACAGGGTGAGCGCGGTGGCGAGAGTATAACGACTCACCAGAAAGTTGTTAAATAGGCTGAAGCCAAGTAAAACTACCAGGTTGGTGGCCACAAAAACGAGCCAGACCCGGCGCTGCAGTTCATCACTTAAGGCCGGCCCCTTGAAATAGGCATAGATCACGAACAGCAGGTAGAACCCGGCCATCCTTCTGAACAATTCATAGAACACGTCGCCGATATTGGCAATGATGACCAGAGTATAATTGACTGGCGTAAGCGCCCGTTCTCCGAGACGTTGTTTAATGTTTTCGAGGAAAAGGTCTGTTATTCCTGTTATATCCTGGCCGTTAATGGTCGCCATCGCCAGCATGGCTGAATACTTGTCATTTACATACCAGAAAACCAGAATCGCCGAGGCCACCACGATGGCGGACGATAAACTTAGCAGAATTGCGCGGCGGTGTGGCAGGTTGCGGGCACCGAACAGCAGCAGGAAATAGGGAGCAATTAGCAGGAAAACAATGCCTTCAAAGCGAAACAGGCAGCTAAGGATCGCGAACACCAACCAACCGGCCAGATGAGCTTTATTAAATGTGCGACAAAAACGGAAAATGAAATACAGAGACCATAGATAACAGCTGAGATAACCAAAGTCGCGAATGATAAAAGATCGGTATTTATTGATGCTGGGGAAAAACAAAATCAACACTACGGCAATCAACAATATTCGGCGGTTATTGTTTGATAGCTCGCCGACTATGCTCACATAGGCGAGAACCAGCAAAGTGGCGAATAGGGTGTTCAGCAGGTAGGCGGCGGTTTCAATGTCGACAAACAACAGTTTGGCGGTTGCTACCACGAAAACCGAATAATAGGGCCAGCTATAGTAATCGAAGGCTGCAGCCCATTTGCCTTCGGCCATATATTGGGCCATGGCCAAGTAGGTAACACCATCATTATTAATTACCGGATCGTTATAAATGCACCAGGCAGACAACACTCCACTTGTTACAACAAGAGCAAACAAAAGCAGCGGTTGATCGCGATACAACTGATACATAGTTGGACTGGTGCGCAGTGAGGCAGAGAAGGGACTCAGGAGCTCAGAATGAAGGCTAAATTGGCCAATGTCACACGAAGTTTACTATGTGCGGCGGTTGGTGTTGAGTTATTATAATTTCTTTGATTTGGCAATAAAACTATTAGCGCCCCACTTCGTGCAATACTAACAAATCGCGCCGCGACATACACATTTCGCAACCCCATTAATATGAAAAAAATACTCGTGACCGGCGGCGCCGGGTATATCGGTAGCCACACTGTTGTTAAATTAATCGAGCAGGGCAGCGAGGTCGTAATTTACGATAATTTTTGCAATAGTTCGGCCGTTGTTATCGACAGAATCAAGCAGATCACCGGCGTTCGGGCGACGGTAGTCGAGGGCGATATTCGCGACGAAAACGCTCTAGAACGATTGTTCAGCTCGCAACAGTTCAGTGATGTGATCCATTTCGCAGGATTGAAAGCGGTCGGCGAATCGACCGAGCAACCGTTAAGGTAC
>JAHHOC010000038.1 GCA_018677115.1 Arenicella sp.
AATCTATGTAGATTTAACCCTGACAAGAATTGTAATGCGGGGTGACAAAAATTGTAATGGACTAAAGTCGTATTTGGGATTAGTGAGCAAATGACCAATAATTGCTTTAAAACCCTTACAGTTAGCCAATTTTTAGAGAAATATTCTCTGAAATATTATCCAACTTTAGTAGCAAAGTGTGGGCAAAGAAGATAAGTCCGGCCATTTCAAGTGTTTCTTCGATGGTGTACAAAACGCTGTAGGTCAGGGTGGAAGTACCCGCCTGATCGGCTTCATTTGCGCTTATCATTTCGACGCCAACGGCACCACTGAGGAAAAGAGCCGCGCTTATCATCAGCCGAACCTGCAACGGTCGCTCAAGTGTCAAGAAGAAGCGGAAATAAATCAGGCCTGCGATGAACAGGGCAGAGACATAGGGTATTACCCAGGGAAAATATAAAACCCCTTTGGCATCAACAAAATTTTCCACCAGATCGCCCAACTCTTCATGTAATCGGGTGCCTTCATCGATGCCGAGAAACAGGAAGATACACGCCAGCCCCAACCAGTAAGCGGTAAATGGCTGCGATTTGTGCTTGCCGATGCGATATATCAGATACAGGAATACACTGTTAATGAAGAACAAAAACACCGAAAATAATGTCGGCAAATTGCCTTCATAATCCATATCAACGAGACGTACGAAGTCAAATTCGTCAGGGTCGTCGATGTAAAAATAGATCGCCAACACCACGCTGTGAACTACTATCAGCACAGCGGCCAACCATACCAATGTGCGGATAAATTTTTTGCGGTGAATAGAGATTAGCATCGCTGATTAACTAGAAAGAACGAAAGCGGCGGAAGCTGCCGACCACCACGCCCCAGATAACCAGGTCTTCTTCGCTATTTACCTCAATTTCAGCGAAGGCTGGATTTTCCGGCAGCAACTTAATCAAGCCCCCACGATGAAATAGTCGTTTCACGGTCAACTCACCATCCAGCGCGGCGATCACAATTTTATTATGTGTGGCCCGCAGGGAGCGATCGACCACCAATATATCATTGGGCAGGATGCCGGCATCCTTCATCGATTCACCTTCAACCCTCAGCATAAAAGTGGATTCCGGGTGCTGTACCATATATTCATTCAGATCCAGCGTGTCGTCGACATGGTCTTCAGCGGGTGAGGGGTGACCGGCCGCCACCTGTGAACTGAACAGCGGGATGTTCAGCTTTTGCACAGTGTGGTTGCGATCGGAATCAATCAGTATAGATTTTGGGTAATTGTCCAAAAAGTCCTTGATATAGCTGATGCTACTTTCCGGTACACGGATTGCCTTGGTGGGTTCATTGAATTTACCGCTGCCGCGGGGCCGGCCGGCACCCGGCCGGACACCGCCATGTGTGGATTTTGCAGTACTCATTTGATTAGTGTACGACTATCAAAATAACTTGTCCAGCGATGTGTTGCCTCCTACGGTAATTTGCTACCGGCTTAAAATAGCCTGACCATTGAGGTAGGTAGCAAGAATCTTGGTGGCTGGGATTTGACCCGCCGGAATCTGCATAATATCTTGCGAAAGGACAATAAAATCGGCGAATTTGCCGGCTTCAATTGATCCGATCTGGTCTTCCTGAAAAGCCGCATAAGCTGCCCCGAGGGTAAATCCGTATAACGCTTGTTGCCTGGTTAACTTTTGATCGGCGTACCAGCCACCATCTGGCCAGCCCTTTGTATCCTGTCTTGTCACGGCCGCATAGAAGCCCAATATCGGGTCTGCTTTTTCCACTGGGAAGTCGGAACCGAGTGCCAGCGGCACACCCAACTCAATAAATTTCTGCCACGCATAGGCACCCTGAATTCGTTCGCTGCCAACTCGGTCTTCCGCCCAGTACATATCACTGGTCGCGTGGGTAGGCTGCACTGACGCAATCAGTTTCAGTTGTTTAAATCTGGCAAAGTCTTCCGGTGCCACAATTTGAGAATGTTCGACTCGGTGTCGCCCTGGATTGTCCTCACTCGCGGCGGCTTGAAGTGCATCAAGCGAGACCCGGTTACCGCGGTCACCTATTGCATGGATGTTTACCTGCAAGCCGCAGTCGGCAGCCCGTTTAGCATATTGGGCCAGCACCTCTGGAGATTCAATCAACAGACCCGATTGTGATTCGCGGTCGCTATAGGGAGCCAGCAGCGCTGCGCCCCTTGAACCCAGGGCACCATCGCTATAAAGTTTCACCGCCCGTGCGGTGAGCATGGCCTGGTCGTCGATAATGCCGCCCGACTCACACAGAAAATCGAGCATCGCATTGTTGCCGTCGGCCATTGCATAGTAACGCACCCCGAGTTCGCCATCGCTGTGCATGGATTGCAGGATGTCCCAAACCTGTTTACTGGTTCCGGCATTGTGCACAGATGTTAAACCCACGCTAGCAGTTTTCTGCATCGCCCGCTGCAATGCGTCCCGCAACTGTGCTTCGGACGGTTGGGGTATTTGGCTGGCAATGAGTGGTTCGGCATTGTCAATGAAAATACCAGTGGGATTGCCGCTATCATCCCTGACAATTTCGCCACCATCGGGCTGCCAGTCACCGCCCAGGTCCTTGCTGGAAAACGCCATCGCGGCGCTGTTGGCCCATCCCGCATGTCCATCGATGCGGGTAAGCCAGATTGGCCGTTCGGGAAACGCAGCATCAAGATCAGCTGCAGTGGGTAAAAATTTCTCGGGCCAGTCGTTTTGATCCCAGCCGCGCCCTAGCAACCATTGACCGGGTGGCAATTCCTCTGCGAATTCGGTCAATCTTTGCAGGATGTCCTGTTTACTGGTGGAACCTACCAGGTCAACTCTGGTCAGTGCCTGACCCAGGCTGAGCAGATGCACATGAGCATCAATTAAGCCCGGGACTACTGTCTTGCCATTGAGATCCAAGGCTCTTGCGTCGGGAAATTTGGCGGACAGTTCCTCCAAACTGCCCACTGCCAGAATCATGTTGTCACGAAACGCAAATGACTCTGCGGTGGCTTGTTGAGGGTTACTGGTATAGATATTGGCATTGATGACCAGCGTTACATCTGACAACTTCGATGTTTTGTCGCCAGCGCACGCGGTTAAGCCAATTGCCAGTAACAGGAAGAAGATTTTGTACGGCATATTTTATTTGCCCCGGTAGGTGTCCAAGGAAGCACTATATCGCCGATAATTCCGTTGGGCAATGTGGATTAGTGATGGTGATCAGTGCTGCAGTTTTCGTCGTCGCAGGTAGTTTTCCGGCAGGCCCGGTAATTGAGAATGTGCGAATAGGCCAGTACCAGGCCGGCAACTGAGGTGGCAACCTTTTCACCCCAGCTTTCAAATAACTCATGCCCAAAGAAAGCAATGGCCGTCAACATCAACATCCCCGTGACACCGGTGGCAACGATATTCAGGTTGCGGTGTTTGCGGCAACCGATAAAAAGCGCAATGCAACTGGTAGGCAGAACCAGCCATAGCATCATCCGGTGGAACAATATATCTTCCGCCAGTGCGCTAAGTGCAACAATCGGCAACAAGGTAACCAATATCGGTGTAACCAGGCAATGCACAATACAAACACCGGAAAGGAACACTGCCATTTTATCGAGCGTGGTGGACGAAAATGGTTCTACACTGACTTGCTTCATGTGTAATAGTATAACATTATCATTTTATCGTGAACAATATCCGCAGCGTCATCAGCCTCGGTAATTTGGTTTTGACTTCACATGCGGAAATCAAGCCGGTTCTGTTATGGTGCACATAATATGAGCTATCTAATGCGTACCGGAGTACAGGTGATTGATGCCACCAGACAGTCCTGGCAAGGGCTGGTTTATGTGTGGCGCAATGAAGTAGCATTTCGCCAGTACGCCCTGTTTGCACTCGTGCTGACGCCGATTGCGCTGCTGTTTGGCGAAAATAATTTAGAACGCGCGCTTTTGCTGTGCAGTCTATTGCTGGTGCTGTTGGTTGAAATAATAAATACCGCTATCGAAGCGGTGGTGGACCGAATCGGCGAGGAGCCTCACAAATTGTCAGGGGCGGCCAAGGATATCGGTTCCGCAGCAGTGGTCATGAGTATCCTGATATTTGCGTTGACCTGGCTTATCCTGTTGTTTTTCTAGCAAACCACGTCGCCGTCTAGCGAAATCCCTGATTGATTTCTTGCAGCGCTGAGGCACCTGGACAGAGTGTTTGCTGGTCATGCTGGTTTAATGGCTTGTCGGAAACATTAAGCATTTGATGAAAGTCGTCTGCTTCTGGGTTGATGTATATCAAGCCGGTCAATAATTTCCCCTCGGCTTTTTGATTCATGACCGCGTTTACTGCAACTTTGCGATCTGTCGGGTCGTAATCATCACTCAGCTTGCGTAATTGCACAGAATCGCCATTATGTAATTCGACCTCCCTGGTCGACCCCTTAACCTGCTCCAGTGTTATCTCCTGCATTGTCGGTACAAAATCAACCACCGAAGCGGCTTGTGCATGTTCACGCGTGTAATCGTAGCTTTTGGTTGAGCCCTGATGATTGTTAAACGTTACACACGGTGAAATTACGTCGATCAGTGCGAAGCCTTTATGTGATATTGCGGCCTTGATAAGCGGAATTAACTGCTCCTTGTCACCGGAAAAACTGCGGGCAACAAAGGTTGCTCCTAAATCCAGCGACAAGGCAACCAGGTCAATTGCCTCGAACGGATTGATCGCGCCTTTTTTGCTCTTTGAACCTTCGTCTGCAGTAGCTGAATCCTGGCCTTTGGTTAAGCCATAACAACCATTGTTCTCAACCAGGTACATCATATTGAGATTGCGGCGAATCACGTGAGCAAACTGCCCCATGCCAATTGACGCGGTGTCGCCGTCACCGGAAATGCCTATATAGTGCAACTCACCGTTGGCAACATTTGCACCGGTCATCACCGCCGGCATGCGGCCGTGCACAGAATTAAACCCGGAAGCCTTGCTTAAAAAGTAAGAAGGCGATTTTGAAGAACACCCGATGCCAGATAGCTTGGCAACCCTATGTGGTGCAATGCCTAAATCCCACACTGCCTGAACAATAGCCGCACTGATGGAGTCGTGGCCACAGCCCGCACAAAGTGTGGAAATGGGCCCTTCATAGGCACGGGTGGTTAAACCTAGTTTGTTCTTAGGTGACTCGGGGTGCCGGAATGTCGGTTTATAAAAACTCATAATTAGTGATCTTATATCCTGGCTTCAGTCTTGCTAAACAGCATTTGCCAGACCCTCGTCCAGGCTTGTGCTTATGTCATTAAAAATAGCCTGTGCGCTGACCGGGTCGCCGTTGTAATGCAGTACCGACCGCAGGGTCCGGGGGTCAATGTTCAACTCGTTAACCAGCAGGCTTTTCATCTGTGCATCACGGTTTTGCTCAACCAAATAGACCAGTTTGTGATTGTCTATAAATTCGCTTATTTCATCGTGAAATGGAAATGACAGTATACGAAGGTCGTTGGCAATATGGCCGTGGCTGGCCAGCCGGTCAATACTCTCGTGGGTTGCTTCCATGCTGGTACCGAAGTGAATAATGCCTATGCTATTGGCTTCGCTGCGTTGCGTGATTACCGGCGGCGGCGCATATTGCTTGGCAGTTTGCCACTTGAGCTGCAATCGCTCCATATTCCGCTGGTAGACGGCGCCATCTTCGGTGTACACAGCGTTCTCATCGCGTGCCGTACCCCGATTGAAATAGGCACCCTTTTCCGGGTGTGCACCGGCGAAGGTGCGGTAGGTTATTCCATCGCCATCGACATCACGATAGCGACCAAAACTTTCCATTTTGTCCAGTTGCTCAGCATCAAGCACCTTGCCGCGGTCGTATTCCCGGTCATCGTCCCAAGTCAGTTCGTCACAGATGTGTTCGTTCATTCCGAGGTCAAGATCACTCAGTAAAATGACTGGTGTTTGTAAGCGGTCTGCAAGGTCAAAGGCGGCGACCGTCAGCTCGAAACATTCGCCGGGTGTGGCTGGAAACAGCAACACGTGCTTGGTATCGCCATGCGACGCATAGGCAGCACTGATAATGTCAGATTGCTGGGTACGAGTCGGCATGCCGGTGGACGGGCCGGTGCGCTGAACATCGATCAGCACGGCGGGCACCTCGGAAAAATACGCCAGGCCCAGGAACTCGTTCATCAACGACACCCCGGGTCCACTGGTTGCAGTGAAAGAGCGAGCACCATTCCAGTTAGCTCCTATCACCATGCCCAATGCTGATAGTTCGTCCTCAGCTTGAATAATCGCGTAGTTATTTTTTCCGCTGCCCTGATCAACACGAAATCGCTTGGCATAGAGCTCAAAGGCTTCGGCCACCGAAGTTGACGGTGTGATCGGGTACCAGGCACACACTGTAGCTCCCGCGTAAACGGCGCCCAAGCCACAAGCCATGTTGCCCTCGAGTAAAATCTTGCCCTGATTTTGGTTGCCGGCACGTAGTTGCAGTGGCAGGGTTGAACTGAAAGTCTCACTGGCCGCATCAAAGCCTAGCTGCAAGGCTTTGACATTAGGCTCGATTAATTTTTGCTTGCTTGTGAAGGTATCGTTGACAATGCTGACCAGCACATCAAAGTCAACGCCAATCAAATAGGCGAGCGATCCAACATAGACAATGTTTTTAAACAGCTGCTGCTGCCGCGTATCTGAGAAATTGCTATTGGTGATCTCCGTCAGTGGCAGGCCGATATAATGAATATCGTCACGCACAAATTTAAATTCGATTGGATAAGTGTTGTCGTACAGGAAATAACCACCGGTACAAACCTCACTGACATCTTTTTTCATGCTTTGCGGATTGACCGACACCATGAGTTCGACGCCGCCGCCACGCCGCCCGAGATATCCCTGATCATTGATGCGTACTTCGTACCAGGTAGGCGCACCCTGGATGTTGGACGGGAAAATATTGCGCGGGCTGACCGGAATGCCCATGCGGAAGATCGCTTTAGCAAACATATTATTGGCGCTGGCAGACCCCGACCCGTTGACGTTGGCAAACTTGACCACAAAATCATTAATGGTGGTATCCATTACCGGAGGTTTTGCCCGCTGTGAGGAGTTTTTTGCGTTCATGCCGCCTTGTCGCTTTGCTTGTCGCCGCTTCCACTCTGTTCAACTAGCAGCGGCGCGGGGCGGTCGCCAGCCTTGGTGACCGTGTACAGGTACTTTTGCATATCCCAGGCTGAAGTTGGGCAGCGCTCGGCACACAAGCCACAATGTAGGCACAGATCTTCATCCTTGACCATGATACGTCCAGTGGGCAGATCCTGCGAAATATAAAGGTCCTGTGTCAGATTGAGCGCGGGCGCACTAAGTTTTTGCCGCAGAGACGCTTCTTCATCATTGGCGGTGAAGGTAATGCAATTGGTGGGACAAATATCTGTACAACCATCGCACTCGATACACTTGGCTTCGATGAATACAGTCTGGATATCGCAATTCAGGCATCGTTCCGCTTCAGTGAACGCGGTTTCGATATCAAAACCCAACTCCGATTCTATTTTACGGTCCTGCAGCGCCTTCTCGACAGGCACGTGGGTGGACTGCTGTCTTTCGTCTTCGATCACCTCACTGTCATAGGCCCATTCATGAATGCCCATTTTGGTGCTGGCAAGATTGATGCCCGCAGGTGGTCGCTGCTGGCTGACTGATTTGCCGCTCAGGTATAAGTCGATTGATATCGCAGCCTGGTGGCCGTGCGCCACGGCGGTAATAATGTTTTCAGGCCCAAACGCAGCATCACCACCGATAAACACCTTTTCATTGGTGGTCTGAAAAGTTTGCTTGTTTACCACCGGCATATCCCATTCGCCAAATTCAATCCCGGCATCTTTTTCGATCCATGGGAAAGCGTTGTCTTGCCCGATTGCTATGATCACATCGGTACACTCGATGGTAATGATGTCTCCGGTTTCGCGGATTGTACGCTTGCCATGTTCATCATAGCTGGATTCCACAACATCGAAGGTCATTGCCACCAGCTTGCCGTCATCGACAATAAACTCCCTCGGACTGTGATTCGGCAGTATCGGAATTCCTTCACCCAGCGTATCTTCCTTTTCCCACGGCGAGGCTTTCATTGCCTCATACGTTGAGCGTACAGTGACGGTAACTTGTTCGCCGCCAATGCGCATCGCGGTACGGCAACAGTCCATCGCGGTGTTACCGCCGCCGATAATGACCACTTTTTTACCGATTCGGTCAGTGTGTTCAAAAGCCACGCTTTCAAGCCAGTCGATCCCGATGTGAATATTGGCCTTGGCCTGGTCTCGACCGGGTATCTGTAAATCCCTGCCCCTGGGTGCACCGGTACCGACAAAAACAGCGTCATAATCTTTTGCCAACAGTCCATTCATGCTGTCGACGTAGTGATTGTAAATAGTGCTGACTCCCATATCGGTGACGTAGTTCACCTCTTCATCCAGTATTTCCTCGGGTAGCCGGAATGCCGGAATTTGGCTGCGCATGAATCCGCCACCTTTGGCGTTCTCGTCATACAAGTCGATTGTGTAGCCAAGCGGCATTAAATCGCGAGCCACCGTGAGGGACGCCGGACCCGCACCCACCAAGGCGATTTTGCGGCCGTTTTTCTGTGTAGGGATGACAGGCATTCTAGATGCCACATTGGCATCATCCTTATGATCAGCAGCCACGCGTTTGAGCCGACAAATGGCAACCGGCTGCTCTTCAATCCTGCCGCGCCTGCAGGCTGGTTCGCAGGGCCGGTCGCAGGTCCGGCCAAGCACCCCGGGGAACACATTGGATTCCCAGTTAACCATATAGGCATCGCTATATCGGCGTTGGCCGATCAAGCGGATATATTCAGGTACAGGGGTGTGCGCAGGGCAGGCGTATTGACAATCTACGACTTTGTGAAAGTACTCCGGGTCACTGATATCTGTAGCTTTCATGAGCTAGTTATCTCGATGATTTCCGTAGGAAAATATGAGTTTTGACAGTTATTGATTTCGTCGTACTTGGCGCGATACTACCATTGTTGATTAAGGTCGGCTAGGCATTTTTTACCACCAGTATTTGCCCCACATCTGCGGGTTGGCCCAGTTGTCTGCATTGAGCCAGTCGGGGGTCTTTTTGTAGTCCGAAATATTGTATTTGAACAGTCCGAAATCAGTGCCGTTTTGTCTATACTCCGCGACCCTGCTCAGCCCGAACCCAAATAGGTCCGTTAGCTGCCATTGTCCGTTGTCGGTGCTTAGATTTAACGGCAGGCAAATGCAATATTGGGGGCATAAAACATCCCGCAACCTGGCCAGAATTTGCGCGCCTTGCTGCTTTGGCAGGTGTTCAAAAAAATTCAGCGCAACCGCTGCATCGAATCGTTGCTCAAGCTTCAGTGTCGATGCTGCTTCATTGGCTGCAATATGCCTCACTACGCAAGCCTGATTGAGTAACGATTTCTGTTCGAGGTAATCGTCAAGAAAGTTGAACGGCGCGTCACCCAAGAGCAGGACGCTTTCCGGCTGCGCAACATTAATCAGCGTTGTGATATCGAATAAAACGTTTTTCGGGTAGTCCATTGCTAAATTTTACCTGAATTCAGAAATAGGGATTGTTTAGAAATCATGCATTCAGTAGTCTTGCGGTTTGTCGTTGATACCCCGGCTATCTGAAATATGAATCAATCTACAGAACGGCAGTCGCTTGCTGAATTTGCCGAGCAGGCGTACCT
>JAHHOC010000223.1 GCA_018677115.1 Arenicella sp.
CAGTAAATTCCGCTCATGCACCAGCAACGTAATGCCATGGTAGTCGAGTTTTTCGAGCAGGCCATCGCTCTCAGTGGTTGCTGTTGCTTTTGACACGGCCCGTTCGCTGCCGACAAGTAAGTCGGCCAGCGTTTCCAATTGCCGGGTGCAGGGTGCCTGCATTGAGGCCACTAGATTTTTGTCTCTGTCACCAGCAAGCGCTGCTCGATTAGCTGGTCCATGAGATCTTCCATATCCTTCTGCACTTTCTCAACATCAATCTGGTAGTTTTTCGCCATTAGCCCGCAGGAATGTTCTACCGACTTACCGTCAAGCAGCGCCTGCAGCATTGTGCAGCCGGTGCTGTTCAAGCCAAAATACCTGCCACTGGTAAGTTCCAGCAATACCATCTCGTCGTCCAGTTCGGTGAACGAGACATTATCAGCGAGGCGATAAGCAGGAAGATTTTTCATTACTTTGAGAAAGCTAAATTTAGGCACTATTTTACCTATATTTTTTTGCAGTTTAGGAGCCTTTTAGCTAGAATCGCGCTTCGCTTGAGGACTGCTTGCAGAAATCAGCGAAAATGCAGGGTTTTAAAGGCTTTCAGGAAGTTCTCCGGAAACCGTTATTGCCGAACTCCTTGTTTCACTGCGTCCCTATTTATGGGCGACAGGAAACTTTTAAACCGTGAGGAGCTCATAATGAGACATTACGAAATTGTATACCTGGTCCATCCGGACCAGAGCGAACAGGTTGGTGCAATGGCTGACCGTTATCGCAACGTGGTCGAGCAGGGCGGTGGTACTGTTCACCGCTATGAGGACTGGGGCCGTCGCCAGCTAGCCTACCCAATCAATAAAATACACAAGGCACACTATATCCTGATGAACATAGAAGTGAATCAGGAAACATTGGATGAAATTGAAAATCTGTTTCGTTTCAATGATGCCATTATCCGCAATCTTGTGCTGAAGATGAAGCAGGCACAGACTGACGTGTCCGCGATGATGAAGGAAGTTGAGGCAGAGCGAGAGCGCGACGCCGAGCGTGAAGCAGCGCGTGTGGTTGAAGAGCAGGAGCGAGCCGAGCGTGAAGCGAAGCGGGCCGCGGACAGGAAAGCAAAGGCCGAGCAGGAAGCAGAGGAAGAGCCAGCTGCTGCTGAATCTGATGAGGCGGATGAAACTGCAACTGAGGAATCAGAAAGTGCAGAAAATGCTGCGGAAAAACCCGCTGAAGAGGGTGAAAACAATGAACAAACCGTTGAGGAAACGCAACAGGAGACTGAGCAATGAGACGTAACGCACCGAAAAAAAGACGGCAAGGTTTCCGTCAAATGCGTCGCCGGTATTGTAAATTCACCGCGGAAGGCGCCACTCATATTGATTACAAAGACCTCGCTACGTTAAAGGGTTTTGTGTCGGAATCGGGGAAAATCATTCCCAGCCGCAACACCGGAACTGCTGCACGGTTTCAGCGTCAGCTGGCCAGCGCTATTAAGAATGCACGCTATCTGGCACTGTTGCCGTATACCGATAGCCATAAATAGGGGGCAGTCATGCAAGTAATTCTTTTAGAAAAAATCGTCAACCTGGGAAATTTAGGCGATTTGGTAAACGTCAAGCCCGGCTACGCACGCAATTATCTTGTGCCGCAAGGTCTGGCTACTGTCGCCACCGAGGAAAACCTTAAAGCGTTTGAAGAACGCCGGCTGGAGCTTGAAAAGGCGTCCGCAGATAAATTGCAGGCTGCACAGGCTCGTGCCAGTGAGCTTGAAGGTGTGTCTGTGGAAATTGCCAGCCTTGCGAGCGAAGAAGGCAAGCTGTTTGGTTCCGTTGGTGTAATTGAAATTTCGGAAGCCTTTGCTGCCAAAGACCTCGAGCTTAATAAGTCGGAAATACATCTGCCGGAAGGTCCGATCAAGCTGGTTGGGGACTATGAAGTTGACTGCTCGGTTCATTCCGAAGTGGCTTTTAAGATCAAGGTCAGCGTGGTTGCGGAGTAATTGTCGCGTTTTTCCACATCCAAAAAGCGAAGCCTAGTGCTTCGCTTTTTTTATGATAAAGTAAGTCACTCAGACCGCGACCAGTTTAGCACCGAAACGTAGTATTTGATGGCCACTGACTCAACTATGATGACCCGGGAGGAGGAAGTATTGCGCCTGCCTCCACAGGCGATAGAGGCCGAGCAGTCGATTCTGGGGTCGATGATGCTGGATAATCGTGTTATTGATGAAATCAGCACGGAGTTGGAATCCAGGGATTTCTACCGCTCTGATCACCAGCTGATCTACAACGAAATCGTCAATCTGGATGAAAAGGGAGAGGCTGCCGATGTGGTTACAGTCTCCGAATCCCTGACCAACCTTGGCGAACTGGACAAGGCGGGTGGGCTGGCCTATCTGGGCGCACTGGCAAAAAATACCCCCAATACTGCCAATGTCAGGACCTATGCCAAGATTGTCCGCGAGCGTGCGATCTTGCGCCGCTTGATAGAGAGTGCCAACGATATCATCCAGCACGCTTACCAACCTGACGGTAAACAACCTGAAGAAGTACTCGATTTTGCTGAACAGCTGATCTTTGAAATAGCCAGAAACAATAACCAGGCTAAAGCCGGGTTCCGCAGGATTGATAGTTTGCTTACTGAAGCGGTAGACAGAATTGAGGAACTTCACAAATCCAAACAAACTGTTACTGGTGTGCCTACCGGATTTATTGATCTAGATAGGAAGACAACCGGTTTGCAGGGCGGTGATTTAGTGATTGTTGCTGGTCGGCCATCTATGGGAAAGACTTCGTTTTCGATGAATCTGGTGGAATATGCGGCCATCAATCAGAATTTGCCGGTCGCGGTGTTCAGCATGGAGATGCCGGCAAACCAGCTTGCCACGCGGATGCTGGCTTCACTCAGCCGCGTCAACTCGACCAAGCTCCGCACTGGACAGTTGGATGATGACGATTGGCCAAAGTTAACATCGGCGATGGGGCTGTTGCAGGACAAGAGCATTTATATCGATGATACGCCAGCCTTGTCACCGCTGGAGGTAAGGACGCGTGCCCGACGCCTGGCGGCAGAACACGAGCATGGGCTGGGCCTGGTTATGGTTGATTACCTGCAGTTGATGCGCGGCAATGACAATTCATCTGAAAACCGTACCCTGGAGATTTCCAATATCACCCGCTCATTAAAGGCGCTTGCCAAGGAATTGAACTGCCCGGTAGTGGTTCTTTCACAGCTCAACCGCAGTCTGGAGCAACGTCCCAATAAACGCCCGGTGATGTCTGATTTGCGGGAATCCGGGGCAATCGAACAGGATGCAGACGTCATCATGTTCATCTATCGACATGAGGTTTATGAACCAGATACAGAGCATAAAGGTCTGGCCGAAATTATCATCGGCAAACAACGCAACGGGCCCATCGGTATGGTTCGACTGGCATTTCTGGGCGAGTTTACCCGCTTTGAAAATTACGCAAATCCAAAATTCAGTGGCGATATGCACTGATTCACTGACGCTCAGTGAGCCCTACAACATCCTTTAGCCGTCCAGCCCATGTGCTGATTGACACCTCTGCGATGCAGCACAATTTGCAGCGTGTCGAACAGCTGTGTCCGGGAGCTGCGATTATGGCTGTGATTAAGGCCGACGGATATGGCCATGGCATGGAGGTGGTGGCGAATTCGCTTGCCGGAGTTGACGAGCTGGGAGTTAACAGCATGGACGATGTGCGGCGGCTGAGGGCGCATGGTATCAACTTACGCTGTTGCTTATTGTCGGCCAATTTCGACCTTGCGCAACTCAAACAGATGCACACAATGAATGTGCGGCCGACGATTTATGATCCAGTGCAGATTCCTTTGCTCGGGCAACTTGACCGCCAGCACAGTCTGTCAATCTGGGTGAAAGTGGATACCGGTATGGGAAGGCTAGGTATACTTCCCGAGCAATTGGGCGCCGCCGTTGACCGGCTGGGAAATGCTGAAGGTGTCAGGGACATTAGTTTGATGACGCACCTTGCTAACGCGGACCGTTTGAATCATCCCGGTACTGCGCTGCAGGAGTCACTGTT
>JAHHOC010000069.1 GCA_018677115.1 Arenicella sp.
GCGTAAGCGTCAGTAATGCCAACAGATAACCAAAACATGAGCAGCAATGCAGCGTGCATGGCCCACTTATAGCCACTTAGACAACCTCGAACATCATTTTGCTGCATTTCAACCTGTGCCATTAGTAAAAACCAGTTTTCCAGACCCATTCTTGAGGACTAGTTAACTTTTCACTGTAACGGGTCAATGTTACGGAGTCGTTACACAGAGGATTGGTACTAAATCGCAGTTTTAGGTGAACCGGGGCTGGCGTTTGTCCTCCATCCAGCCCCACTGCTGGCTCAGATCAGAACAGCAACTGGATGCCGGCTTCTATCCGGCGCCCGGGTGCGGGTGCGAAGTCTTTCACAAATGAAGCATGATGCCGCTGCTCGTCATCGCTCAGGTTTTTGCCGTGCACGAACACATCAAGCTCGCGGTCACCAAATTCGAACCGCCGGTTAATGCGCAGGCTGATGTCATTGTAGGACTCGGTCAGAAATTCAAAATCGGCGACCTGATCCTGCTTGTCGACATACAGCCAGTTGAGTTTTGCCGACCACTCTTCATTCTGCCACTTGAGCCCGACACCCATCCGTGAGGCGGGAATGCGCGGCAGGTTCTGGTTGCCGCTGACATCAATTTCGGCATCAACGGTATCATAAAGCAGGGTAAGGTCGATATCGCTGTTGAATATCTCCGCCAGGTGAATCACCGCTTCCAGGTCGAGGCCGGTGAACCGGGCATCGTCCTGTTTATACAGGAACACTGGTAGGTCGTCCTCTATCGCCCCAGTCGCGGCCTGGTAGATGAAGTCATCAAAGTCCATCACATACGCGGTGGCATTGAGGTCAATCCAGTCGGATTGGTAATTGGCGGTAAAACTGAGGGCGTTGGCGGTTTCTTCCTGCAATGACAGGTCACCGATTTCAAAGCTCTGGGTGGCGAGGTGCGGCCCGTCCGAGAACAATTCCTCGATCGTCGGAGCGCGGTTGGAGAAGTCATACAGGGCCGACACGGTCACTGCATCACTCAATGGAGCGACCACGCCGATTGATACACTGCCGGCTGAAAAATCCAGCTTGTCGAGGCCTGCTACCGAGGAATCGTGCTCCACGGATTCGAGCCGGAACCCAGTTTCCAGGTCAAAACCGTCAAATTCGCGCTCTCCTACCCAGAACAGGCTCTGGGTTTCTGAATCGACCGGTGCCACGAAGGCCTCTTCGCCGATGGCGCTGTAATCACGCGCGCTCAGCTGCACGCCGAATGCGCCCTCGAAACCGAGCACTTGTTTATGGTGGAATTCGAGCCGGCCTTCCCAGGCATCATTCTCAAACTGGGTGCCTAATTCGGTGCCTTCTATCTCCTGGTGCTCATAATCGTTAACGCCGAGGCGGAAATTGATTGATTCGACCAGGCCGCTCAGCTCATTCAACCCCGCCTCAATGTCGAAGCGGGTCTGTTTCATTTCAATCTGGCCGGATTCCTCTTCTACCTCTTCGTCGCCGTGCTCTTCGTGATCTTCTTCGCCATGCTCGCCCTCCTCTTCGCCATGATGATGGCCGCCGACCAGCCCGTAGGTGGAGTCGATGGTGCTGATGGAGGCGCCGATAAAGCCTTTATCTGATATCCAGCTGGCACCGAATGCCACGCCGTCGTTGTCAAAGAAGCTGGATTCAAGGATATCCCGTTGTTCTTCCTCTTCTTCGCCGTTTTCACCTGCTGCTTCGCTGGCACGCAAAGGGGCGGATTCTACAAAACCGGAGATGTCGTAGTCATTGGCTTCACGCGCAAAGGCATCCAGGTGCCAGACCAGGTTCTCGCCGAGGCGGCCATCCAGTCGTGCCGCGGCCGTTTTGGCATCCGCGTTGTCGCCAAAGCGCAGTTCAACCCGGCCTTGCAGGTCTTGGTCGGGAAGTTCGCGGGCGATGCGTCCGGTCTCCACGTCAACCACCCCGCCAATCGCTGCCGAGCCATAAAGCAGAGTGCTTGGGCCCTTTAAAACCGTTATCTGATTGGCGATGAAGGGTTCCACTGTTACCGCATGATCGGCGCTGGCGGTAGCCAGGTCCAGGCTGTCTATCCGGTCTTCAGTGGTTTTCACCCTGGCTCCAGCCAGCCCGTGAATCACCGGCCGGCCTACCGCAGTTCCAAAACTGGCCGAGCTGATACCCGGCTCGGTGGCAACGGTTTCCCCTAGTGACCCGGCGACCTTGGAGGTCAGTTCATCACCACTGATGACATTCAGAGGCTGCGCGGCACCGCCTTCCGACAATAGGTGTGACCTGACTACTACCTCTTCCAACTGCTTTGCCGGTTGCTCGGCAAAAGCGCTCAAACTACAAATTAAACTGACTACACAAACAGCAAAATTCTTCATTGTTTTACACACTCGCTAAAATTTAACCAAGTCGGTTCAGCTTGCATATGAACCGAATACGGCTTCCAGCAATGGGAAGCCAAAACACAATAGGATTTAGTGGTGTGGAGGTGCGCGGGCGCTGTGGTGTTGAACGGTTCGGGAATAAACCGCAGAGGTCGAGCAGGACGATTGCTCGGTGTCGATGTGGTGGACATCCAGTTCACTGCCAGCAATTTCAATCGCAAAAGTATGATCGGCAGTTTTGAAGACCTGGCAGATTTCCGTGTGATCGACACCCTGATGGTCTAACGAATGCGCTGCCGAAGCCGACTGCGCCACCAGCATGAACGCGAGCAGGGCTGCACTTATCCAGCGATGGACGTTCTTGGCATGGCAGGTCCTAGAATACATGACGTTATACTATTACATTTAACGGGATGAATTCAACAGCTTTGCGATCCATTGTGATAGGGCAAATTATGGACAAAAAAAGTGACGCAAGGATTTAATTTACTCCTCCGTCACCGTGTTTGCCGTTAAGTCGGCGTGGTAGCGTTGCTATCTTGAAATCATGCGGTATGTCGCCACACCAGAACTTAAATTCTGTGCAGACGATCAGCAATTGCCGCGATCGATTCGGGGCTGATTTGCCCCACCAGATTAATAAACACTGCATTTTCCGGCGTACTGGCCAACACGGATAAGCCCTCGATCAAGTCATCATCACCGGCCTGCATCACTACCAGGCGGTCATCATCTTCCTGCACACTGATTAATGTCTGCCAGTTGTCCTGCTTTAAGGTGACAATCGAATCATCAATGGCCTGGTCAAATACCTGCCTGTTGTCTTCGACTTCATAGATGCGTAATTGCACGCCTTCGAGATCATCCAGCACGCTCAGTAACACCTGCTTGGACATATCGAATTCGCGGCCAGGTTTATTCGCCACGCGGTCAACCATCCAGCGTATCGGTTTCAGCCCCATGGGGCCCAATTTGACCGCGATTGCGGTGTCGGTAGACATCCAGCCCGGCATGGTCAGGTCAGCATAGCCCGGTTTGGACTGTATGCCGCTGGCTGCGAACAGGTAGCCGGCACTGCCGATCAGCACCAATGTTGCGAGGCTTATTAAACTGTATTTTAGAATTTTCATTTTTTTGATAAACGTTTTGCTTAAATGTCGACGTCGAGAGTCCTGGTGATCTTAGCGATTTTATCCGGGTCAATCTCACCGACGATATTGATGAACACCGCTTCACCGGACTCCTTTTCCGGCGAAACCACCATCACGACCACACCATCAATCACATTGTCCGTCATCTTGCTGAATATGCGAACCTTTTGATTTTCCTCATTATTATTGACGGTTACCAGCGTATCCCATTTTGCTGCTTTGAGTTTTTTGCTGACGCCATCAATCGTGGAGACGGCTTTCTCAACCTTGCCCTGCAAGTTGTAAACGCGCACTTTGATAAAATCAAGGTTGGACAATATCTGTGCCACCTCCGGGTCTTTGTGATTGGCAAAGCTGCCGATCATTTTCATCAGGCTGGCGTTTAAGTTGATCTCCACTTTGGGTTCACCATAAAAAGATGACAGGTCGGCAAAATCGATTTGTCCCTTGTTCTGGGCATACACCGGCGCGGTAAACAATAATGTGATGATGCTGATGCCGAAAATTCGTTTAATATTTTTCATGGTTTCCTCTCGGGTTAATGTTGACCGTTGGCTTTACAAGCTGCGGCCGGGTATTTCGGTTGTGAATTTCAGTGATTCTGCAGTTTGTGATGCGGCTTCACGGCCAATCTCAAGCACCGGTGCCACGGCGGCTTTCTGCATATTTTCATTGAGCGAACTGACCATTTGAGCCCGCGTGATCTTATTGGCTTCGCCCAGATAGTGCAGCGCGGTGGCCAGATCGGCCTGCGCCTGCTCAAGCTGGTTCAGGGTTTGTTGTTGCTGGTAAACCAGCGTTACCAC
>JAHHOC010000116.1 GCA_018677115.1 Arenicella sp.
CTGGGTGGTACCTGGGATTTATTTAACTACCCCGGTATACGATCGGATTCAGATATGTATACCTTCGGGTTTTCATTCCGGCCCTGGGACGATCAGGCAGCGATCGCAGAAAAAAGCAAAATAATCAAATACTTAGATGAAACTGTAAAAGAATATACTATTGATAAACATATTCAGTATGGGGTGCATATCAAAAAGGCCCAATGGTCGACAGAGCAGGCGCTGTGGCACATCACCGCCAATGATGAACATGCAGGATCACCATTAAATTATTCCTGCCAACATATTTTCATGTGTGTTGGCTATTACAATTACGATCACGGCTATGCCCCGGAATTTGCTGGATCGGCTGATTTCAAGGGTGAAATTATTCATCCACAGCACTGGCCTGAAGACGCTAATTACAAGGACAAAAAAGTGGTTGTTATCGGTAGCGGCGCTACAGCTATCACCCTTATCCCATCGATGGCTGAAGATGCTGAGCACGTGACGATGTTACAGCGCTCTCCAACCTATCTGGGCTCAAAACCGGCTAAAGACCCGACTGCCAACCGGTTGGCTAAGTGGTTTGGCCGCCGGGCCGCACGCTGGTGGTTCATTCTGTCGACTATGTTCATCTACTACTATTGTAAGCTGTTTCCGGAACGCGCCAAAAAGGCCATACAAGGCGACATCAAGCAGATTCTGGGGGACAAATTTGAAGCCGAACACTTTACGCCAAAATACAACCCCTGGGATCAACGGGTGTGTTTATGCCCGGATGCTGATTTTTTTGAGGCCATGAAGGCTGACAAAGCCAGCATCGTTACGGATCAGATAGAGCACTTCACAGAGCATGGAATCAAACTGAAATCCGGTAAGGTACTACAGGCAGATATGATTGTCACCGCCACCGGCCTGGATATGTTATTTCTGGGCGGAATCGATATGGAAGTGGATGGTAAGTCGCTCGAAGCCGGTAAAACATTTGTCTATAAAGGCTTTATGGGCAACGACCTGCCCAATATGTACATGGCCACTGGCTACACAAATGCTTCCTGGACCCTGAAAGTGGACCTGACCAACCGGTATGCCTGTCGGCTGATCAATTACATGGACAAACACGGATACAAATATTGTGTACCAAGGGTGAATACGGAGATGGAGCCCGCGCCCCTGCTGGATCTCACCAGCGGCTACATTCAACGCGGTCAGGACCGCTTTCCCAAACAGGGGACAAAGCGCCCCTGGCGCATGTACCAGAACTTTATATTGGATAACCTGGCACTGCGCTTCACACCTGTTAACAACCCGGTGATAGATTTCCATTAAGGCCGCAAGCCGCTTCGTCGCGGACTTGCACTAGCTTGTTCCCGCCCAGAGATAGCGGTTGTATTGGCCTGTATTATTTGCGGGACCATGGCTTGGCCTCTGGCTTGATGGATAAAGTTCGAAGCACAAATCGGCGCTGAAGTAGAGTTTTAGCAACAGGCCACCTGTTTAACTGGCAATATCATTCGAATGGGTGATTCGTCTGCGGCAAACGTCGGCTACTATTTACTAAACAAAAGACATGGAGGTCTTTATGAAAATCCTAGCCCGTAGAGAGGATGATTTTGTATTGTGCTTGTTACCCGATGGCAGGGCCATTGAGATAACAATGGTTGGTGCAGATGGTGAAGATTTGTATGACCGACCTGATATTCACGAAGCTATCGGGCTTTTGCTGCAATACCTGCCGGCACTCACTGAAGCGGAAGAGTGATTTTCGCGCCAACAGGCGAGGCTTGGGGCAAAAACAATTACGCGCTACCGATTGAGTCATCAAAGTTGGAATCACGATAACTGCCGGGATCTTCGCAGCTGTATTCTGCATTACTCCCAAATCCGCTACACTTACCGGCAAATTACCTTTAGCAGACCCTTTGGTGCCAAAAAATGAAACTCAATGTTCAACCCAGTGGCGAGGCCTGTGGCGCAACAGTACGCGACCTTGACCTTAGCCAGCCGATGTCGGATGAACTGGTTAACCGGATCCGGCAGGCCTGGCTGCAACATCATGTGCTGGTATTCCCTGATCAGGAAATAGATGACGACGACCTGGAACGCTTTACACTGGCATTTGGCCCCTTTGGCGATGATCCGTTTATCGCTCCGATTAAAGGCCGAGAGCACATCATAGCCGTGCAACGCGAGGCCGATGAAACGGCGCCGGTGTTTGCCGAAGCATGGCACACTGACTGGAGTTTCCAGGCCGTGCCACCGGCCGGAACCTGCCTCTACGGAATCACCATTCCGCCAGTGGGCGGAGATACCCTGTTTTGTGATCAACATCTGGCATTGCGCGAAATGCCTGCTGACCTGCGCAGCCGGTTAGAGGGTAAGCAAGCCGTTCACTCGGCACGCCTCGCCTATAGCCCGGAGGGTGCTTATGGCGAACAGGATGCAGGGCGGAGTATGGATATCCGTGCTTCCGAACAGGCCAACGATACCCGCTTGCACCCGATTATCCGCGAACACCCGGAAACCGGAGAACCGGCAATCTACGGCAGTGCCGGTTATGTGATTGGATTTGTTGATATGCCAGCCGAAGAGTCTGAGCAACTATTAATGGAACTGTACAACTGGCAGACTCAACCGCAATTCCAGTATCGGCATAAATGGCGGCCGAATATGTTATTGATGTGGGATAACCGATCTGTATTGCATATGGCAACCGGCGGATACGACGGACATGCCCGATATCTGCATCGCACCACCATCGGCGAGAAATGCTAAGAGCAATTATCGGTTTTGTCGCGGTTGCCATTACCGCCGCGGCAATATGGCTGTACAGACCCTTAGCGGAAAATCCGGATGCCGAGACGCTTGCTGCGGCCGCATCCAATTATGCTGTGGAAATAATACGCGACCAGTGGGGAGTGCCACACATAACAGGTGAAACCGATGCAGACGTCAGCTTCGGCCTGGCCTATGCACATGCCGAGGATGACTTTGAGACCATACAGGAAACACTGGCGGCCACCCGTGGAGTATTAGCCCGCTATCGGGGTAGTAGCGTTGCCACCACTGATTACGTATCTCACTTGCTCAGCGTATGGCCCACGGTGGAAGCGCGGTTTGCCAATGATGTGCCAGAAGATGTAAAAGCAATTGCAGCTGCCTATGTCGCAGGCCTGAACTATTACGCCGCACAACACCCCGATCAGACCTGGCAAGGTTTAGCCCCTTTCAAAGCTGAGGATGTTATTGCAGGCTTTATCTTCAAAACTCCATTTTTCTATGGTCTCGACGATGTGTTACTGGATTTATTTGATGAACACCGCAACATAGATATAGCGCTCGACCCCGCACCCGGTGAAATAGCCTGGCAATCCCGACGCAGTAGTCATTCGGAATTCGGCTCAAATGCGCTGGCTGTGAGGGCACACCGCTCCGGTGACGGGAAAACCCGGCTGTTGATTAACTCGCACCAGCCGATGACCGGACCGGTGGCGTGGTATGAAGCGCATCTTATATCCCAACAGGGGCTTAATATTTCCGGAGGGTTGTTCCCCGGCACGCCGGTGGTCCTGCATGGTTTTAACGACCAACTGGGTTGGGCTAACACGGTCAACCATATCGATTTGAGCGACAGTTATGTATTAACTCGTAATCCAGAAAACGAGTTGCAATACCGACTCGACGGCAAGTGGGTTGATTTCGAGGTACGCGAAGTAGAAATCGAGGTGAAATTATTTGGCCCCTTCCGCTACCCGGTTAAACGCCGTTTGCTGATCAGCCGCCATGGTCCGGTCATCGAAAGTAAAAAAGCCAGCTACGCGCTGCGCTATGCGGGGATGGGTGAAATTCGCCAGCTGGAGCAGTACTACCGCCTTAATCGGGCTGAAAATATCGGCGAATTCATGCAGGCTATGCGCATGAACGCCTTGCCAAGCATCAACTACATCTATGCAGATAGAGACGATAATATCGCG
>JAHHOC010000125.1 GCA_018677115.1 Arenicella sp.
ATCGCCGTCTTCGGCGAATGGGTTATCGTCGGGCACAGAACCGTCGTCGTGCAGGCGCACAATCTTGCCCACGGTGCCGGTCATGTGTTGCGCGGGGTCAAATTTCTGCCGGTCACCGGACGAAATAAACAGATAACCGTCTTTATCAAACGCCATGCGATGGCCGTAGTGTCCGTCGTCGGTCATCTTGGGGATTTGCCGCCAAATAACCTCGACATCGGTTAGATAAGGTCGGCCGCGATCCGGAACCTGAATTCGGCCGCGCGCCACCGCTGCGCCGCGGGTGTTGCCCATGCCGGATTCAGCGTAGCTTAAATACACCAATTGATTTTTCTCAAACTCGGGGTGCACAATCACATCGCCCAAGCCGCCCTGGCCGCGGTAATCCACATTGGGAACCTCGTCGAAATAGGGGCCTACCTCTCCATCCTGCGTCACAATGTAGAGCCGACCACGTTTTTCAGTGACCAGCATTTTCCCATCGGGCATAAAAGTCATCGCCCAGGGCTCATTAAAGGTGGCCACTGGCGTTACTTTAAAGGGTAACTCGGTGTCTTCCGCCACAGCGGCACTTGAGACCAAAATTGAGGCGGCAATAATCAAGGTTTTTAGCATGGGGAGTCTCCGAACGATTTCTTGTGTGTTGCCGTATCCTATCACGAGGGTTTAACAGTTCGCGATAAGGCTTACCGTCAGTTAATGACATAATATATGCCATATGATATTCTTGTCTGGCAGTCAGGGAATTACAGGCTCATATTTAGTAAACTACGCGCTATTACGCATCAACATCATTAATCCAAGCAGGCCGATCCGGCCCCGGAGCACAGCATGATTTCGTTCACCCTTAACGGCAAGACCGTCCAGACCGACGATTCGCCCGATACCCCTTTATTGTGGGTGGTGCGTGATACCTTCGGCCTAAAAGGCAGCAAGTTTGGTTGTGGCGCGGCGCTTTGTGGCGCCTGCACCATGCACATTGACGGCTCGGCCATGCGCACCTGCGTGATGCCGGTATCCGCAGTGGCGGGTAAAGCGATTACCACCATCGAAGGCTTGGGCACGCCTGAAAAACTGCATAAATTGCAGGCCGTCTGGGCGGAGCAGGGCGTCCCGCAATGCGGTTATTGCCAGTCCGGTCAGATCATGTCGGCCGCGGCATTACTGGAAAACAATCCGTCGCCAACCGAAGCCGATGTGGATCAGGCCATGGCGGGCAATATCTGTCGCTGTGGCTGCTACCCTCGCATTAAGAAAGCCATACTTACCGTGGCCGCGGAATCCTCAGCTCCTAGCGCGCCGGAAGAACTGGCCGCCAACAGCACTGCTAAAATTGGCGAGGTGGTCCTGTGAGTATCTCTCGACGTACGTTTCTGAAAACCGCCGGTATCGCGGGTGGTGGATTAATCATTGGGGTGGTATTAACGCGCGGCGATGGTCCGGCGTTGCCGATCAAAAAAATTAACGGCGCGCTTCAGGCTAACGCCTTTATCCAGGTGACGCCAGATAATGTCGTGCGCTTTTACTTGCCTCGCGATGAGATGGGTCAGGGCGCGATTATGGGGCTGGCTACGTTGGTGGCGGAAGAACTGGATGTGCACCCTGCGCAACTCGACATTGAGTTTGCCGGCGTGCATCCGGACTACAACAACCCCGATTTCGGGGTTCAGGGCACCGGTGGTAGCACCTCAATCAAGGCCCATTACCGGCCGCTGCGCGAGGCGGCCGCTACGGTGCGGGAAGTATTACTGAGCGCCGCCGCGCAGGATTTAGGCGTGGCACGTACTGACTTATCGATTGCTGATGGCCATGTCGTGCATAGCCGTGAGTCGTACCCCTACGGCCAGTTCACCGCGACGGCAGCAACCCTGGAACTGCCGGAAACAGTAGCCCTGAAACCTAAAGCAGAGTTCAAATATATCGGTGCGGATATTGCGCGAGTAGACGCGCTGGCAAAATCCACCGGCACCGCGGTATACGGTATCGATGTGGATCTGCCCGGTATGCATTACGCGGTGGTGCAGCGCTGCCCAGTGGCGGGCGGCACGGTCAAACGTGTTGCCACGCAAGCCGCGCTGGCCATGCCGGGTGTGACCGATGTGCTGCAAATCGAGAACGGCGTTGCGGTGGTTGCCGAGCGATATTGGCAAGCACACAGCGCGGCTAAAAAGCTTGAGGTCGAATGGCTTCTACCTGAGTTGCTGTCGGGCGTCGATACCAAGACTGTCGAGGCCGACTATCAGCAGGCGTTAATTTCAAGTAAAGCCGATGAAAGTAAGGCCGAAGGGGATCTTGATGCTGGCTTTGCCGCGGCAGTCAAAACGGTACAGTCTGAATTCTGGACGCCATATCTGGCGCACGCGCCACTGGAGCCGATGAACGCGGTGGTCAGCATTGAAGATGATCATGCCGAGGTTTGGTCCGGTACCCAGGGGCCGAAGATTACCCAGGGGCTGGTGGCCCGCTATGCGGGCGTGCCCAAAGAAAATGTGCGCGTACACGGCGTGTATCTCGGTGGTGGCTTTGGTCGCCGCGGTTATGTGAATTACGTAGCCGAGGCCACGCAGGTGGCGCGCGCAGCCAATAAACCGATCAAGTTGATCTGGAGCCGCGAAGACGACATGCGCCATGGTGTGTATCGCCCCGCGTCACTGATGCAGATCAAGGCGGGTGTCAGCGAAGATGGAAAAATCAGCGCCTGGCATGCTACCCGAGTGGGTGCCAATTTGATTGGCGGCACCATGAATATGGCGCTGCCCGGTATTCTGCCAACCGCAGTGCCCAAAGGGGTAACCAATTTTGCTGCGTCCACCGTCGACAGCATTATGGATGGCTGGGCCATTGATCATGTCAGCGTAGAGGGTTTAGAAGGCGATTACGACTTTGACAATATGCGTGTGGATCACATTACCAAAGATCACGGCGTACCGACCACCTACTGGCGGTCGGTCGGGCATTCATTCACCGCCTTCGCCAAAGAAACCATGATTGATGAGCTGGCACAGCAGGCAGGCGTCAACGAAGTGGAGTTTCGTATCAACAATACACAGCGCAGCCCACGTATTCAGAATGTGATCCGTCGCGCCGGTGCAGCGCTGGCCGCCCTCGGTGAAGTAGAAGGCCGCAGTGTTGGCTTTGCGGCCCACGGCACCTTTAATTCATACGTGGCTCAAGCCGCCGAAGTATCGGTTAGCAATGGCCAGATCAAGGTGCACCGCGTGGTCTGCGTGGTGGACTGCGGGCAGGTAATTAATCCGGATATCGTGAAAGGCCAGATGGAGGGTGCGATTATGTTTGGCC
>JAHHOC010000134.1 GCA_018677115.1 Arenicella sp.
CGCAAGATCAGCATCTGTCTGCCGTGGGCTCCCAGCACCGTTGCTTCATCCTGCCAGTCAGTTTGTCCCGAGCTGATACCACGCTCAATCAGCAAGAAAAATTTTTCCATGGCCTTATGTCGTTTGCCTAATTCGACACTGGTTTGACCCAGCGCCTCTGATTGCTTGAGACCAAGAATGTCAGCTGCTGCACTGTTGCAGATTTGTAGTCGACCCTGTGCATCAAAAGAAAACACCCCCGATGACAAGTTGGTCAGAACCGCTTCAAGATAGCCCTTCTGTTGCTCGGTTTCTCTCTGGCTGGAAAGAGCAATGGTTTGCGCTTCTTGAATCTTCTGACTCATGTTATTAAACGAATCAGTCAGAATTCCGAGTTCGTCGGTGCTGGTGACCGGCAGGTGTGCGCTGTAGTCGCCGGAAGCAATTTTACGTGTTCCCGATGCCAGATTGGATATCGGGGCAACCAGTCGTTTGGACAAGTACACGGCGGTGAGGATAGAAAATAACAAACTTGCCAGTGAAATCAGGCTTAGTGTGACAATCAGGCTGAATTTCAATGGTCCACGCGAAAACAGCATCTGGTCATACTGATTGGAAGCTGTTTCAACACTGCTGGCAAGTGTCGCATAGCGCAGCGGCAACAATTTTATTGCCTGTAAGCCGTAAAACTCGCGCCCAAGTGTCTGCGCCTGAATCGGTGCAACTACCCTGAACTGCTGGGCGGTTTTCGATATCGGTTCCAGGGAGGTGTATGTCTGGTTCAAACGCAACTCTGTGAAAACTTCATCACCTGGTGTATCTGGCAACATCTTTTCGGAGTCCACACTGCTGAAAGCGAGTATGCGACCGTCGTCAGTGAATAAGGAGAGTTCCGAGTAATTTTCTACTGCACGAATTTCGTCTAGCGCCCTCAACAACTGACTTGGATCCAGGTTCTTTGGTAGATTCTTGGCGTAATTTTCCACATCACTGGTAATTTCCTGCTTTATACCTTCCAGCGAAGTTTGGCCGAGCAATAATGCATCCTTCACTGCTTGTTCAACACGCACATCAAACCAGCTGTCTACGCCTTTGTTAAGGAACTGAATAGAAAAAAAGTAAATCAATGAAAAAGGAATCACAGTGAGGAACAGGAAGATAACTACCAGTTTGGCAGTTAACCGCGAACCGATTTCATTTCTTGAATATTGCCTATAAAGAGAGTAACAGTTAGTTATCAGGAAGAAGACCAGAATGGCGATTCCAACAGTTCCTAACAGGCTTATCCAAAACTGAAGTTCACCGGCAGATTCTTCGCTGAGTGACTTGACGATCAGAAAGCTGAGGGCAAATAACAGCGCGGTGCACACCGAAATAACCGGAATCGGCCCCGAGATCGCTTTAATCAGGTCTCTAAATGGCATGAGATTGTAGATTCACATTTATCACGGTTGCAGGTCAACCCAACCGCTGTCGATGTCCCAATGTTCGGACAGAAACGCGTTCAGCCGCATCGGTCCGGGCAGTGAATATTGGTTAAGGGAAATACGCATCTGCCATACCTTTGGTTGCTGTTGATAAGATTCCAGCAGTAATTCGGCCTGGGTAGCAATGTAGTTCATTGCCTGTGAGGCTGAGCGAAAGATACGAGGAGTATCGAGATCATCTTTGGTAACCACATAACGCCTGGATAGTGCATGCCGCTGAATTTCAAATTTATGTTCATAACGGGTGCTTCGGTAGGAGAAAAACAGCACCGGAACGCGAGTAACATACCTGCATTTGAACTCCAGCTTGACCCCGTTATCAAGCGCTTCTTTAGCCTCCGTGGTTAACTCCAGGAAAATCGAGGCTTTGGGAGCTTGGCTATTGGCAGGTAAGACAAAAAGTGTACCCGCTAAAAGAACCAAGAACTGCACTGCGTAACGGCTTGATGTCATTCAGATTGCCTCGTTCTGCCCGCTCAACTTGATTTGTAAAGAACGCAATAGTAGAAACCATCCATCGGGTGGACTCCCGGAAGAGTTTGTTGTCCGATCTCTAATTGTAGTGCACAGGGATGATTAAAAGGGGCCAGAATAGCATCGCTGTGCCCGCTCATAAACAGGGCAACTTGCTGCTGGTTTTCCTGTGGCAATATGGAGCAGGTTGTATAAAGTAAACGCCCTCCCGGTTTTAGCAGTGGCCAGAGATTGTCCAGCAAGGCCTGTTGTACACTGTTCAACTGCGCTATATCGTTGCGTCGGCGGTGATGCCTGATATCCGGATGACGGCGGATCACACCCAGTCCCGAACAGGGTGCATCAATCAGTATTCGGTCATAGCCGGCCGCCGGCGTGTCCCAATCGGGTTCACTGGTCGCATCTGCGGTGTAAACATTGGCTTTGAGTTGCAGACGGGAAAAGGTGTCATACAATCGCTGAACACGGTGCTCAGCGATGTCGATTGCATCTAGTTTCAGTTGGTTGTCGCAGCGTTCCAGCAAATGGGCCGCTTTCCCGCCTGGAGCCGAGCATGCGTCCAGTACCGAGTGCCCAGCGTCTGGCTGCAGAATGTCGCAGGCCAGTTGTGCTGCGGTGTCCTGGACGGAAACCATGCCATCTGTAAACCCCGGTAATTGGTTCACCATCACGGGTTGTTGAAGGATGATCCCATCTATGGACAGAGGGTCAAACACCGCCTTTAAGTCCGCTTGTAACAGCTCGCGCAGATAGTCATCCCGTGTTGTTTTAATTTTGTTGACCCTTAAACACATCGCCGGGCGCTCATTATTGGCTGTTAATATGGCACTCACGTGGCGCGGCCAGGCCGCTTCAATTTCTTCCACCATCCACTCAGGATGGGTTAATCGCTCGATTGTAATAGCGGATTGGTAATTGCTTCGTAACGCATTGCGCAGACATCCGTTAACCAGATTTTTCGCCCAAGGTTTGTTCAGTTGTTTACAGGCACTGACTGTTTCCGCCACCGCCGCGTGAGCTGGAGTATTCAAATGGCGTATCTGATAGAGCCCGGTAACCAGGATGAAATGCACTATTCGGTCTTTGTTACGGATGGGGCTGTGTAACAGGTTTGCAGCGAAGTCGTCCAGTTCGCCATACCAGCGGCAAATACCGTATACCAGTTCCTGTAAGAAGCCACGGTCCTTTGGGCTCAGGTCATACTTTTCAAAATTCGCCCGCATAACGGCGTCGAGCGACTGACCCTGATCGATGACCTGCCAACTTGAGTGGGCGGCAACTGCCCTCGTGTTCAGGGATTTAGACAAGGTGCAACAGCGCTAGCTAAATTTGTCGCCAGACATAACCGAGTAACCATTGCGAAATTCGCTCCATGGCAGAGGTTTACCACCATCGCGCTGCACCACTTGCAGACACAATATGCCGTGACCACAGCTAACATAAATTCCCTCATCATCGGTTTTTACTATATGGCCTGCAGCATGGTCGGTTTGCAGTGAAGTTTGGCTGGATTGCCAGATTCTGATTCTTGCATCGCGGTGCATGGAATAACAGATGGGCCATGGATTGAAAGCGCGAATCCGGCGTTGAATTTGTTGCGCACTTTCAGTCCAGTCGATGCACGCTTCGATTTTTTGTACCTTGTTGGCATAACACGCCGAGCTTTCGTCCTGCGCGGTTAATCGGGGTATGCCGGACTGTTCAATTTCCGCCAGCGTGGCGCTGATCGCGCTCGCACCGAGTTCCGCCAACCGATCATGCAGGTCCGCCGACGTATCCTGTTCGCCAATTGGCGTCTCCAGGGTTTGAAATATCGGGCCGGTGTCCAGACCGGCATCCATTTTCATGATACTGATACCCGTTTTCCGGTCACCTGCCTCAATCGCGCGTTGTATAGGAGCTGCGCCGCGCCACCTCGGCAGCAGCGACGCATGAATATTGATACAGCCGAAGCGTGGCGCTTCGAGAATTTCCTGTGGCAACAACACGCCGTAGGCAACGACCACCATTACGTCGGCACCAAGCCCTTTAATCAACTCAACCTGGTCTCGCAATGTGGGCGGTTGGTGTACAGTAATGCCGTGCTCCATAGCCAATTTCTTGACCGGCGGCGGGGTTAGTTTCTTACCCCTGCCGGCGGCTCGATCCGGCTGGGTGAAGACCGCTATTAACTCGTGTTCCGCTACGATCCTGCGAAGAGGCGCAAGGGCAAAGTCCGGGGTGCCGGCAAAAATGATCTTCATCGCGGGTAGAAAGTTTATGCGGCCGGCGCGCGTTGACGCTTGAGCAGTTTTTTACGCACGCGTTCCTGTTTCAAACGGGACAGATAATCAACAAAAACCTTGCCGACTAGATGGTCCATTTCATGTTGAATACAAATTGCCTGCAACCCCTCTGCATCCATTTCAAAAATTTCCCCCTCGCGATCAAGCGCAGTGATCTTGATGGTTTCCGCGCGTTTTACCGGCGCGTAATATTCCGGCACCGACAGACAACCTTCATCGTATACCTGTTCTCCATTCTGCTCGATAATACGCGGATTGATCAACACCAGCGGATGATCGCGGGACTCAGACAAATCCATCACGATAACCTGTTGGTGTACATTCACCTGCGTTGCTGCGAGGCCGATACCCTCAGCCGCGTACATGGTTTCAATCATGTCATCGACCAATTTCCTGATCGAGTCATCCACCGTTTTAACCGGTTTTGCTATTTTTCGCAGTCGCTGATCGGGATAAACCAGAATATCTAAAATTGCCATAGAGCCCACATATTTGAATTTTGATTACAGTTTCACGCCAAAATAACGTAAACTACATTCTACATTGTTTATGTAACATACTAAATAATCAGGCATAATTCGTTTGAATGACGCACAGAAAAGGTGCGTGCCCCGAATTGAGCCATGATGTAAACTTGCTTTGCACTACCGATGAATACTCAAATGCTAAACATTCGAATTATTTCTAATAATGGGCGCGCTCGCCTGATCATGTCAATCGCCGTGCTGGGCTTATTATCTGTCGTGATGACTGGCGCTGCCCGGGCAAATCCTGTGCTTGCCTCTAATTACCCCGATCGTTATACCGTGGTTGAAGGGGACACCTTATGGGACATCTCCGCAAAATTCCTTAAGGATCCTTGGCGCTGGCCAGAAGTATGGCAGGGAAATCCGCAGGTAGAGAACCCGGATTTAATATATCCCGGGGATGTGTTGATCATGTCCTTGATCGATGGCCAACCGGTATTGCGTTCGTTGCGGCGGGAAACTGTGCGTTTATCACCCAGTAGCCGCACGATTGAATTCAAGGATGCTATTCCAGCGATCGATCCCAGCGCAATCCAGGCCTATATCAATTCGCCTCTGGTTACCGATGAGCAGGAGTTGCTGACCGCCGGTTATGTAGTTGATGGTGTTGATAGCCGTCTGATTATGGGCAAGTATGACCAGTTCTATGCCCGTGGGATTGAGGATCAGGATGCCGAGGTTTATCGGGTGTTCCGGCCAGGACGTCACTTTGTAGATCCGATCAGCCAGGAAAGCCTCGGCTGGGAAGCAGAGCATGTTGGTGACGCCCGTATGCTCAGTCAGGGTGATCCGGCCCGTATGACCTTGCTGAATACCTATTCAGATGTTTCAATCCGTGATCGCCTGCGCGGTGTGAATATTAAAGAAAACTTGCCTTTTTTCTACCCCAAAGCACCGGACAATGATGATTTGCGCGGAATGATTTTAGAGACTAAAAACAGATCCACGGAATTGGGCGCTTTATCGGTAGTTGCCATTAACCTAGGGGGTCGGGAAGGGGTGGCTGCAGGTGATGTATTCCGTATCTTGAGTCAATCGGTGGAGAAAAAAGATCCGGTTACCGGTCAGATGTATTCAATACCAGAGGAAAAGATCGGATTGCTGCTGGTATTTCGCACCTTTGACAAGGTCAGTTATGCATTAGTCACAAACTCGACCAGGCAATTGCGTGCGCATGACGTGGTGGTAAGTCCAAATCAAAAGTAGTAACATATTTTGATCGACAGGCGGACCATGGAGGGTCGTAAAAATGCTGACAAGGGATGGTTTTTCAGGGAATGTTGATGCGCTGGATGCAAATGGCAATCACTATTTAACAGGCTCCAGCCCTACTCCCGGGCAAGCGGCAATAACTGGTGACCACTTAAGTGACTGGTTACGCTTTATTCGCGACGCGCGCTGGTCCCGCAAACAGAAACTGCAATTGCTCAAATCGATGACTGCAGCCGAAATCTATCAGGCCGGAGAAGCTGAGCTGCGCCGTCTGCTGCCCGGCAGGTGGCGGAGCACCAATGAGCAATTCCGCAAATCCCGGCTGCAGCGCGATTTGGAATGGTTTGATTCAGCTGATAAATTCATTATTCCATATGGTGATCCTCACTACCCGGACTTGCTTGCACAGATACAAGACCCGCCTTTGGCACTGTTTGCCCGGGGCCGGGTGGAATTATTGGCAGATCCAAAGATAGCGATGGTGGGTAGCCGGCAGCCCACACCGGCCGGAAGCAAACTATGCAGGCAGTTGGCTGGCGGCCTCAGCAGGCTGGGTATCATTATTACCAGCGGGCTGGCGCTAGGCATAGATGGCCAGTCACATCAGGCAGCGTTGGATGCGGGAGGTGGAACAATTGCTGTGCTTGGCAATGGTGTGGATATGGTTTATCCCCTGCGCAACCGTGCTCTACAGCAGAATATTGCCAAACGGGGCCTGTTGCTCAGCGAGTTTCCGTTGGGGCTGGCACCGAGCAAGGCGACCTTTCCGCAGCGCAATAGAATAGTCAGCGGTTTGGCCCTGGGTGCAATTATTATTGAGGCAGGCGAGAACAGCGGCACCCGGATTACGGCGCGCCTGTCCATGGAGCAAAACCGTGAAGTGATGGTGGTTCCGGGCTCGCCTCTCAACGCCCAGTATCGCGGCAGCCATGCCTTGATAAAGCAAGGCGCGGCGCTGGTCTGTGACGTGAATGATGTGTTAGAGGTGCTGGCATTACCCCTGCAATCAAGGATGATCACGAAGCCCGCCGACGTGCCCGAAACTCACCCGGATAACTGCGCAAATTCACTGTTAGCGTATGTAGACTTCGAGCCAACCACGCTCGATAGCATAATTTCTGCAAGCGGATTGACGGCGGCAGAAGTTTCATCCATGCTACTCATGCTGGAGTTGGAGGGTGCTGTGTCAGCCGCGGATTGCGGTGGCTATGTCAGGTTGGCGTAGCCGAGTCCGGTTGGTACATCCAGATTGCACTCGCCGGCATACGCTATTTCTGTGATTAACCGCTTACCGAGACGAGATAAATTATGAAAGAGGATATGCTGGAGGTGTTAATCTATCTGTTTGAAAACTATATCGTTGATGGAATATCTTTTGAGCCGGGGCAGGATGAGTTGGCGAAGGAGTTGGCTGGCGCTGGGTTTGCCGGCGAAGAGATAGATAAGGCATTTGAGTGGTTGGAAGGGTTGCTGGAAATATGCGATCTCGATGAATCTTATTCACAACCGCAGGCCAGCAGTTCACTAAGGATATTTACCGATTCAGAGACTGAAGTTTTGGGGCTGGAAGGCCAATCATTACTCATGCGCTTAATCAGCATCGGTGTGCTTGATCACTTCTCTGCTGAATTGGTGATTGACCGCGTGCTCGCGCTTGATTCATCGGAGGTCAACATCGAACATACCAAATGGGTGATCCTGATGGTGCTGAGTAATCAGCCGGGGTTTTCCGAAATTGCTGAATGGGCAGAAGTCATAGTAACTGACGAGCTTGTGCCAGTTATTCATTGACCGATCACAGTGTTGCGGCAATAATCCGTGCCGCGAAAAGCCGCAACTCCTTAAACCTAAGTTTTGAAAGTGCCGTGAGCGTACCTATATAGTCACACTATGGGAAAATCATTAGTTATTGTTGAGTCACCAGCCAAGGCTAAAACAATCAATAAATACCTCGGCAGGGATTACATCGTAAAGTCGAGCGTGGGGCATATCCGTGACTTACCCGTAAGTGGCGGCGATAAGAAACCGGTGGATGCCAAAGAGCGTGCTCGCCAGGCGGCTATTACCCGCAAACTGTCGCCGGAAAAAAAGATAGTCCACCGTCAAAAGAAAGCCCGCGAACAACTGATTCGCAGAATGGGTGTGAATCCTGAAAAGGACTGGGAGGCTAGCTATGAAATATTGCCCGGCAAGGAAAAGGTTGTCGACGAACTGGTAAAGTTGGCTAAAGATGCCGATGCTATTTATCTGGCTACGGATATGGACCGCGAAGGAGAAGCAATTGCTTGGCACCTGCAGGAAGCCATCGGTGGCGACCCCAGCCGCTACAGGCGTGTCGTTTTTAACGAAATAACTGAATCGGCAATACACCATGCATTTGAAAACCCGGGTCCGGTTGACATGAACCGCGTACAGGCACAACAGGCGCGGCGATTCCTGGATCGGGTAGTCGGGTATATGGTGTCGCCGCTATTGTGGGCAAAAGTCGCACGCGGGCTTTCGGCTGGGCGGGTGCAGTCGGTCGCATTGCGCCTGGTAGTAGAACGTGAACGCGAGATCCGCGCCTTCATCCCGCAAGAATACTGGGACTTGTTTGCTAAATTGAACACCGCAGCCAAAGATGCCGTTAAATTTGAAGTGAAACGATATTGCGGTGAAGCTTTCAAGCCGGTGAGAAAAGAGCAAATTGATGCGGCCATGCAAGCTTTGCAACCAATCGAATATCGTGTGGCAGAGGTGAGAGAAAAGCCGACCTCAACAAGGCCTTCTGCACCCTATATTACCTCTACGCTGCAGCAGGCGGCATCTACCCGTCTCGGCTTCGGTGTTAAGAAAA
This sequence comes from Arenicella sp., assembly GCA_018677115.1. GTDB lineage: Bacteria > Pseudomonadota > Gammaproteobacteria > Arenicellales > Arenicellaceae > Arenicella. The sequence continues at coordinate 8,801 of JAHHOC010000134.1, forward strand.
CCATGATGTTGGCGCAACGCTTGTATGAGGCGGGCTATATCACCTATATGCGAACCGACTCAACTAATTTAAGCAAGGATGCAGTGGCCGACGGGCGCAATTTCATCAACAAGAAATACGGCAAAAAGTACTTGCCGGATAACCCAATTTCGTACTCGAGCAGCGACGCGGCGCAGGATGCACACGAGGCAATACGGCCTTCGGACGTGCGCGTTGAACCAAATCATGTTGCCAATGTGGATCGCGATGCGGAGCGTTTGTACAATTTGATCTGGCGTCAGTTTGTGGCATGCCAGATGCGCCCGGCATCGTTTCTTGGTACTACAGTGGTATTAAATGCAGGTGACTATGAATTACGTACCCGCGGCCGCGTTATTCTGTTTGATGGTTACCAGCGTGTGCAGCCACCGGTAAGCAAGAAGGAGGAGGACACGGTGTTACCGGCCATGAAAGTGGGTGACAAACTTGATCTTCAGGAACTGGTTCCAACTCAGCACTTTACCAAGCCCCCGGCTCGTTATACTGAAGCCAGCCTGGTAAAGGAGATGGAGAAAAGGGGGATTGGTCGCCCGTCCACCTATGCCGCGATTATCTCAACGATTCAGGATCGTGGTTATGTGCAGGTTGAGAAACGCCGTTTTTACGCCCAGAAAATGGGTGATATTGTGACCGAGCGCCTGGTGGAGAGTTTTACAGAGTTGATGGACTACGACTTTACCGCCAACATGGAAGGTGCGCTGGATGATGTTGCCAAGGGTAAGCGTGAGTGGCATGACCTGCTCGACGAGTTCTATAGCGAATTTTCTGCCACGTTGTTGAAAGCTCAGAACGATGATGATGGTGGCATGAGGCCCAATACCCCGACAGAGACAGATATCGAGTGCCCCAAGTGCGGCAGACTCATGCAGATACGTACCGGTGCTACCGGCGTGTTTCTGGGTTGCTCAGGCTATGCTTTGCCTCCTAAGGAGCGCTGTAAGCAAACCATGAATCTAATGCATGGTGATGAGGCGGTGAACGTCGACGAAGATGATGAAGCCGAGGCAAAACTGTTAATCAAAAAGCACCACTGCGCGATCTGTAATACTGCGATGGACGGTTACCTGCTGGATGAGACGCGTAAGCTCCATATCTGCGGCAATAATCCCGACTGTAGCGGTTTCGAAGTTGAATCTGGTACCTATAAAATTAAGGGCTACGAAGGTCCGGTGCTTGAATGTGACAAGTGCGGAAGTGAAATGCAGTTAAAAACCGGTCGTTTCGGAAAATACTTCGGCTGTACCAATGAGGATTGCAGCAACACACGAAAATTGTTACGCAATGGCGAAGCCGCTCCACCGAAGATGGACCCTGTCGCGATGCCAGAACTGAAATGCCTTAAAGTGGACGATCACTATGTATTGCGAGACGGTGCTTCGGGACTTTTCCTGGCTGCCAGTGGATTTCCGCGAAACCGGGAAACCCGCGCGCCGTTAGTGGCGGAGATCTTGCCGCATGCACAGGAGATAGATCCCAAATACAAATATTTGTTCAGTGCGCCGGTTGCCGACCCGGATGGCGTGCCCACCGTCATTCGCTACAGCCGAAAAACCAGGGAAATTTATGTGCAGAGTGAAGAACAGGGAAAAGCAACTGGCTGGAAAGCGTTTTATAAAGCTGGCAAGTGGGTGGTGACAGATGGTAAGTCAGTCAAGAAAAAGAAAAAAAAGAAAGTAACCAAAAAAACTAAAAAGAAAGCGAGCAAGAAAAAAGTGCCGGCGGGCGATATCAGGCATTCCTGACCACAGTATTAGAATAAGCCCTCAGTATCTTCCGACGTTTCAATCATGCGCTCCTGCGCATCAACAACAGGTGCCGGCTGGAGTTCCTCATCGGACTCGGGTTCTTCCGGCATGTCCTGCTGCTGTTCCTGCTGCTGATCCATTACCGGGTCAGCGACAGCTACGATGGTACGTTCCCATTCGGGTAGTAGATCGTCCAGCACGAAATATTCGCTAACAGCTGCGGGATCCTCATCGGTAGTTCTCTCTCCGGTCGAGCGGTTGACCAGGCCCTGTTCAATAAACTCCGGGATTTCCTCGCTATCCTCTGGCACGTCCTCCAGCGCAACCCGCATGTAATCAATCCATATCGGCAAAGCTGCTTTGCTTCCTGCCTCACCGCGGCCCATGCTGGTCGGGTCGTCAAAGCCAATCCAGACCGTGGTGGCAATTTTCGAATTAAAGCCGGTAAACCACGCGTCGACATAGTCGTTGGTGGTGCCCGTTTTTCCGGCAAGGTCGTTACGATTGAGGCTCATGGCCTTGCGCGCTGTGCCGCGACGAACTACGTCCTTTAACATGCTGACGGTTAGAAAATTATTTGCCCGGCTCATGATCCTGGGAGCTTCATATTTTTCTACCGGCACGTCCAGCAGGTTGTCGATCACTTCCTCTTGCATTGATTGTTCCTCCCCGGCTGGCTGTTCCGCAGCGATAACTTGGTCAGCGAGCTCGTCTGCACTAACCGGCATCGCATCCTCGGTTTCAATAGGTTCAACATACTGACGGTAGCACGAGTCGCAAAAATCGGGCTGGCGGGCACGATAAATTACCTGCCCCGAGCGGTCGGTTATATGATCAATAAAGTATGGTTCGATTTTGTAGCCGCCGTTGGCGAGGCCGCTGTAGGCCGTTAACATCTCCATCGGTGTTATTCCACCGGAGCCGAGAGCCATGGTCAGCGTAGGCGAGAAACGACGCATATCAATACCAAAACGTTCAGCATACTCGCGAGCGTAGGGGACACCGATTGCACGCAACAATCTTATCGACACCAGATTCAGGGATTTGCCCAGCGCTTCGCGCATACGCGTCGGGCCAAAAAATTCACCGGAGTAATTTTCCGGCCGCCAGATGATGCCGTGAGTCTGGTCAGTAATCACAATCGGCCCACCGCTCACGAGGCTCGCAGGTGTGAATCCCCGATCCAGCGCGGCCGAGTAAATAAAAGGCTTTATATTGGATCCCGGTTGCCGAATTGATTGTACTGCCCGATTATATTTATTGAGGAAGAAATCATATCCGCCAACCAGCGACAGGATCCGCCCGCTGGTCGGATCCATGGAAATCAGTGCACCGCTTACATTAGGAATTTGGGACAGCTGCCAGCGGGGATTAACTGCTTTATCGGCGGCGTTATCGGGTTCAGGCAACGAGCCTTCTTGAGCCTGTACGTAGATAATGTCGCCGGTCGAAACCAATTCACCAAATTTTTGCGGTGCATCGCCGACCTGGTCAACAGTCAGCAGCCGCTTGGCCCAGCTTGCATCGTCAAGCTTAAGTGTGATCCTTCCGTGTTCCCTGGTCTGCGCAATGGCAGCAGCATCGTTTACCTCAAGCACCAGCGCCGGAATTTGATCGCCGCTAGCCGGATAACCGCTTAAAATATTGTAATAAGGAGAAGGTTCATCAGGATCGGAATCCGCCAGTTCTTTCAAGTCGATGTGTGCAATAGGACCACGGAATCCATGTCGCCGATCATAGCTATGCAAACCCTTACGCAAAGCCAGTGTAGCCGCTTTTTGTGCCCGCGCCTGAATTGTCGTATGGACATTTAAACCTTGCCAGTACACTCCTTCACCATACTGTTCCATCAATTTCGCCCGTACCATTTCAGCGATATGCGGTGCGTCGACAAGGGTTGCCCGTGCGTGGCGCTCTGCGGTTACCGGTGCATTTACTGCTTCGGCATACTGTGATTCGTCAATCTTACCCAGATCGCGCAGACGACCAAGCACATAATTGCGCCGATTGATTGCGCGCACCGGGTTACGCAACGGGTTATTGGCCGACGGGGCTTTGGGCAGGCCGGCGAGCATGGCCATTTCAGCAAGGGTCAGTTCTGGCAGCTCTTTGTCGTAGTAGGTAGCCGCTGCAGCCCCAAAACCATAGGAACGGTAG
>JAHHOC010000157.1 GCA_018677115.1 Arenicella sp.
AGACAGTGCAGCTCAAACTGGAAGTTGAGAAAACAGCTGACAAAACAATGTCCAGCGAAAGAATATTGAAGAAGAAATATCCCGACAATCTCAGCCAGATAGAGCCAATTATAAAAACCAAAAAGGAATACGCCAAAGACTTTGGCACTACGGCACGCAGGCTACAACAACGGGTTGCCGCAGTTACTGTAGGCCGTAATACATTTCATTTCCAGGGCATCGCCCGCAACAATCAATTGACCGAGCAGCAGGACGAACAGTTTCTGGATATCATCGGGAGTTTCCGCCGCGCGTCGCGGGCCGATTTGCCACCGGACGAGCTCAAGGTCATTTACTATAGGCGACTCGAGCCCGGTGAAACATTTGCCGAGCTTGCCGCTGACAAGGAACTTGGGACATTCACTGAAGAATACCTGCGACTAATGAATGGCTACTATCCCAAGGGCGAGCCCGAACCCGGCACCTGGGTAAAACTGGTGCAGTCAAAGGCGCTGGAAATGAACAAGGAAGTTGCTGAAGCCAAGTAGCGAGCTCTTTTTCAGCGATGTCGTGATCATCGCCCGGCGGCAATTAAAACCGCCCGGCCTAGGTTATACCAATCGGTAGTGCTAGAATTTGCACTATACGATCAGTTCTTTGGTAGAGGCATGGCAGGACACAGTAAATGGGCAAATATCAAGCACCGAAAAGCGGCGCAAGATGCCAAACGCGGGAAGGTTTTTACCAAGCATATCCGTGAAATAACTGTAGCTGCCCGTCAGGGAGGCGGTGATGCTGATGCCAATCCCCGGTTGAGAATCGCGATTGACAAGGCGCTGGGTGCCAATATGACGCGGGACACCATCGACCGTGCGATAAAGCGTGGTACCGGTGATCTGGAAGGGGGGAGTTATGAAGAAATACGCTATGAGGGGTACGCACCTTCAGGTATCGCAGTGTTGGTGGAGTGCACCACAGATAATAAAAACCGCACCGTCGCCGAAGTGCGCCATGCCTTCAGTAAATTCAACGGTAATATGGGCACTGAAGGTTCGGTCGCCTATATGTTTGAGAAATTAGGGGTCATTCTGCTGCCTGCCGGGCAAGATGAAGAGCAGGTCATGGATGTGGTTCTTGATGCCGGGGCAGAGGACATCGTAACGCACGATGATGGCATGATCGAAATCACCTGCCCAGCCGATGCCTATCATGGCGTAGTGAGTGCCCTGAGCGCAGCGGAAATTGCCATCGAATCATCGGAAGTGGTGCAGCGGGCTGCAAACGAAATTTCCCTTGACGATGAAGATGCCGCCAAGGTCATGAAGCTGATAGATGCGCTGGAAGAACTGGATGATGTTCAGGATGTGTTCACCAACGCGGATTTTCCGGAATCAGTGTTCGCCTGAAGACAATGGTGGATCTGTCCAAAAGTACCGTCACAATTATCGGCATAGACCCGGGATCGCAGATCACCGGAGTAGGGGTAATTACGGCTCGTGGCACCGAAGTCAAGCATGTTTATTCTGAGTCCCTCAAATTACCCAAAGGTGAACTTGCCTTGCGCCTGCATAAAATATATTCGCGTTTGCAGACTGTTATCGCCCAGACGCGCCCTGATATTATGGCGTTAGAGAAGGTCTTTATCGCCAAAAACCCACAATCCGCTTTGGTGTTGGGCCACGCACGCGGTGCTGCAATGTTGGCGGCAGTTAACAACGACATTCCAGTCATGGAGTACAGTGCTACTGAAATAAAGAAAACTGTGGTTGGCCGCGGCCGGGCCGATAAATCCCAGGTGCAGCACATGATGCGTGTACTGTTAGGTTTGCGCACCGCACCTGACGTTGATGCGTCTGATGCCCTTGCCGCCGCAGTGTGCCATGCCCACCAGCAACAACTAAGCAACGCGCTTAAGGCTTCTGCACTCAATCAGCTAACGGGCAAACTGCAATGATAGCGTGGTTACAGGGAACCCTGGCTTCCAAGCAACCGCCCACGATTTTGTTAAACGTCAATGGTGTAGGTTATGAATTGGAAGCACCCATGTCCACCTTTTACGAGTTGCCGCCGGTCGGCGAAGCGGTCACTCTGCACGTGCACATGGTAGTACGCGAAGATGCTCAGTTATTGTTTGCTTTTCACGACCTGCAGCAACGCGAGTTATTTCGTAGCCTGATCCGGGTTAATGGCGTGGGGCCGAAAGTGGCACTGGCCGTGCTCTCCACGATGACGGCCGGTGAACTGCTACGCTGCATGGCTGATGAAGATCTGGCGCAGCTGACACGGGTACCTGGTATTGGCACCAAGACGGCCCAGCGCCTGGTAGTTGAGATGAAAGACCGTCTGCAAAAGGAATTTGGTGACGCCCCAATAGAACATGATGATCAACATGCCGGCCGGGGCAATGAACGCCAGGATGCGATAGCAGCGCTGGTTGCCCTGGGTTACCGCAGTGGAGATGCTGGACGGGCAGTAGGAGGATTACCGCCGGAACTCAGCAGCCAGGAAATGATCCGCAAAGCTCTGCGTAGCCTGTCGGGTAACGTTCTTTGATTGTTGCGGAGTTGTCATGAGTGAAGAAAATATTATCGATCCGGTATTGCAGGGCAGCGAAGAAGACATAATCGATCGCACTCTGCGACCACAGTACCTGGTTGATTTTATCGGCCAGCCTAAAATCAAAGAGCAGCTCACTATCTTTATTGAAGCCACCCGTTCACGCGGAGAGGCGCTGGATCACGTGCTGTTGTTCGGCCCTCCAGGCCTCGGTAAAACAACACTGTCAAATATTATTGCCCATGAGCTGGATGTAAAGATACGCCAGACATCGGGGCCAGTGCTCGAGCGTGCAGGTGACCTGGCTGCGGTATTGACCAATCTCGAGCCACACGATGTGCTTTTTATAGATGAGATTCACCGGCTAAGTCCGGTGGTCGAAGAAATCCTCTACCCGGCAATGGAAGATTTTCAACTGGATATTGTTATTGGCGAAGGCCCTGCAGCGCGCACAGTTAAACTGTCATTGCCACCCTTTACACTTATTGGTGCGACTACCCGTGCCGGGCTGTTAACATCGCCGTTGCGTGACCGATTCGGCATTGTGCAGCGCCTCGACTATTATGATACGACGGATTTAGCCAAGATCGTTGAACGCTCGGCCGGTATTCTGCAGGTGCCAACCGAAGTGGGTGGCGTACAGACCATCGCAGACCGTGCGCGAGGCACTCCACGAATCGCCAACCGCCTGTTACGCCGGGCGCGGGATTACGCTGAAGTAAAGGGCGATGGTTGCCTGACTGAAGCGCTGGCTGTCAAGGCGCTGGATATGATGGAGGTAGATCCGCATGGTCTCGACAACATGGACCGGCAGTTGCTCAAGGCCATAATTGAAAAATTTGATGGCGGTCCAGTGGGCGTGGAAAGTCTCGCGGCCGCCATTGGTGAGGAGCGAGGCACAATCGAGGACGTCATCGAGCCTTTCCTGATTCAGCAGGGATTTATGATGCGAACCCCACGTGGCCGGGTAGTCACCAAGCGCAGCTGGGCACATTTTCGGATTCAGCAACCTGAGAATGACCGGGTGTCGCAGTCTACTTTGTTTCCCACTGAAGACTGACTGCATTCATCCCTTGGCGGATTTCAAATTACCAATTCGCGTCTATTATGAGGACACTGACGCCGGCGGCGTGGTCTATCACGCGAATTATCTCAATTATATGGAAAGGTGTCGCTGTGAATGGTTGTTGGCGTTGGGGTTTGACGTAGCGCAACTGCAACAGAGCCACGACACCATGTTCGTGGTTCGCGATGTCGAACTGCATTACCATGAGCCCGCTCGCCTGTTCGATCATCTGACCGTCAGTTGTTATCCATTGCAAGTGGGTAAGGTTAAGCTTGTGGTGCAGCAGAATATCTATAATCAAGCGCGGTTACTCTGTTCGGCAAGGTTCCGGTTAGCGACATTATCCGCAAAATCGTTCAAATTGACCGCCATGCCCGTTGCACTAAAAATGGCACTTGAGCGGGATTTACATTCTTAATTGAAATAGAATAGCGGCTTTTAAATCGGGCGCAAAAAAATAGTCGGCGATCCGGCTGTCAAATGGGTGAGAGATGGAGGAACAACAAATAAGTGTCGAGCCGCTGGATCCGGCTGCGGAAATAACCACTAATTCGGTTGCTGCGGGCGCAGTGTCGCCGGACAGTATGTCGATACTATCGTTAATCAGCGAGGCAAGCCTCGTGGTGCAACTGGTGATGTTGATCCTGTTTTTGGCCTCACTTGTATCGTGGTCGATAATTTTCTCGAAATTTATTTCCCTGCGGCGTGAAAGGGCACTTACCGACGAGTTCGAGGCGGAATTCTGGGCTGGCGGCTCAATGCAGAGTTTATTTGATCAATGGGGCTCTGCAACCAAGAAAGCATCCGGCATGTCGGAAATATTTGTTGCCGGTTATCGCGAATTTAAACGACTCACTGATCGTGGTTACGCCAACAACAATGATCTGCTGGATGGTGTTCAGCGCGCCATGCGGGTCGAGCTCAGTCGCGAAATTGATCATCTTGAATCGCAAATCCCGTTCCTTGCCACTGTGGGTTCTACCAGCCCCTATGTTGGATTGTTCGGCACTGTTTGGGGCATTATGAATTCCTTCCGGGCTCTGGGATTGTCAACTCAACAGGCAACCGTGGCGAGCGTCGCGCCCGGCATTGCTGAGGCATTGATCGCAACAGCGATGGGATTATTCGCCGCCATTCCTGCTGTGATTGCATACAATCGTTACTCCTACCATGTTGAAAAACTGGTCGGGCGATATGAAATTTTCATGGAAGAATTCGTCAGCATTGTCAACCGGCAGCTGACCATTGACGTGAAAACAAAATAGCGACATATCGTCATATGAGCTACCGCAGCCGAAAACGAAAACCGATCGCCGAAATCAACGTTGTGCCCTACATCGATGTGATGCTGGTGCTGCTGATAATATTCATGGTGACCGCGCCGCTGCTCACCGAGGGGGTGAAGATTGATTTGCCACAGGCCGCCGCTAATCCGGTGAGTCTTAATGAACAGTCGCCAGAGCCGTTTATCCTGACTGTCGATGCTGATGGTCAGTTGTATATAGATGATCTGCAGAAAACATCTGAGGAAGTGTTAATTGCGGCCAGTGCCCTGTTCAGGCTGAAGCCAAATACTGACTTTCTGGTTCGCGGCGATAAGAAAGCGGAATACAACGATGTACTGCAAGCCATGGTGTTGTTAAAGACAGCCGGTATCGAAACCGTCAGCCTGGTTACCCAACCCCTTCCAACACAACGCTAGCTGGCACCGACAATGACCGATAGACACAAGAGCACCGACGCAAGGAATAAGACCTTGGGTTATGTGGCCGCTGGCGTGGTGCATGCAGTGATTATTGGCGCCTTATTGATCAACTTTTCCAGCAAGCCAAAAAAGGTTGATGCAGATTTTGCTGAAAAAGTGGATGTAGTTAAAGCAACTACAGTCGACGAATCAGCAATTAAGCAACAGCAGGAAATGCTGCTGCAGGCCGAACGTGAACGACAGCGCGAGAAGCAACAAGAGCAAAAGCGCGTCGAGGATCTGAAAAAACAGGCTGAGCGTGAAAAAAAACGCATCAAAGATTTAAAGGTGAAACAACAACAGGAGCAGAAAAAAACCCAAGAACTGGAGCGGCAACGCAAGCAAATCGCCCTCAAAAGGCAACGTGAAGAAGAACAAAGAAAGCAACAGGAAGAGGAGCGTAAGCAGAAGCAAGAGGCTGAGCGCCTGCGTAAAATTGAACAAGATCGTCAGCGCGAGGAAGCAGAACGCATAGCCGCTGAGCAGCAAGCCCTGGAAACCCAGCGCCTGCTCAATGAAAGCATCGCAGCTGAAGAGGCCTTCAGGGCTGAGCAACTGGCTCGTGAAAGGACCACGACAATGATTGCCAAGTACACTGCGTTGATCAAGCAAAAGGTTGCCTCGGTTAGAAC
>JAHHOC010000162.1 GCA_018677115.1 Arenicella sp.
CTTTAGCTCCCGCGGCGTCCGTTGGGCCTGTCCCCCATTCATAGAAAAAAACGTTGCTCCGCTCCTCGATGTTCTTATCATTCAAATTGAAGCGCGCAAAACCGCTAACCATAAAGCCATAAACTTCACCATTGGCGGGTTTCCAGTCAAATATGCCGCTTTTGAATGGTGCCCGCTTGATATGCGCGCCATCGAACGCTTTGGTTTGCTTGCCGGGAGTGTTCGGACGCAAGTATTCAAAGGTAGTTGCATACCATTGGCCATTGCGCTTGATAAAAGCCCACACAGAAGCGTTGCAACACGTTCCAACCACACTGTGGTTGGTATTCGGCCAAGCCGCTTGTTTGGAGTGAGGAAAACTCATCACGCTGCCGTTCACGTCAACGCTCAAGTTCGAGGTCTGACTCCAGCTGGATATGTTGGGGTCAAGCCAGATAACATCTGAAAAATCATCGGGAAAGGCCGCAAAGCTTGTGTTCCAAATAACGCCGGCTGACAGCGCCATGATCTGCAAGAGGTTTTTGAGCATCTTTGTGTTTCTCATTTGAAGCGCTGCGGTGAACACAAAATCGTATACGTTCGCATTTTACATATGCTGGCCCGATGCGGGTTCGTTATATAAATATTAGCGAAAACAACTATTTATGTGCATTAACCGTTAGTCTATGTGATTTATTGTGCAGGTCAACCTGTCATTTATTGTCATAACCACTGTTGTCAATTGTCACAAGATTGGTTTTTATGCAGGTTCTACGTAAAGAGCCTGGATCAAAGGTCTGCTTCAGTTTATTGCTCGATGTATTTCCCGAGCTTTTAAGGGCTGATTGTCCCAATCCAGTTCGGGGACTTTAAGGTTTATACTCCGCTCTGTGGGCCGCCGTCATCATTTTTCGAATAGTACAGGTGCTGCGATTTTGCTTCCCCAGCCCACCGCTTGCATTGGAAATTGCTTGTAGTTATGGTGAATTTCATTACTTCAAAGGCGGAGCACTATGAAATTCGATCGCGATACCGTCACCGGCGTCATACGCCGTTCGGGCTGGTTTCAGGGTCTGCCGGAGGAAGCGATTGAGCAACTTAAGGCTAAGGCACAGGTAAAATCCTACGAACCGGGCCAATTCCTGTACCTCGTCGGTGAACGGCAATTGTTTGTCTATTGTGTGCTCAGCGGTGTAGTGCGTGTGTCAGTAACCAGCATTATGGGCCAGGAGTTTGTACTCACTGATCTGCGACCGGAATCGTGGATGGGAGAAATATCGCTGGCCGAGGGTGAATCGCGGGTAACTGAAGCTATGGTGGTTGAAGCTGCCGATTTATTGCAGATTCCGGCGGCAGTGGTTAAACAGACCGGCGATAAACATCCGATTCTGTATAAGAACTTGTTCCTCGATCATATGCAGCGAAGCCGGTCTATCTATGAATTGCTTGCCGGCATGTTGTTTTATCCCCTGCGCTCCAGGTTGGCAGGCCGACTCCTGGACCTGGCTGAGAAACACGGCGAAGCCAATGCTGCGGGCGTTGAGTTGGATGTGCATATGAGCCAACTTGATTTTGCCCGCATGAGCATGGGGTCACGTCAGCGTATCAACAAGATATTTCGTGATTGGGTGAAACTCGGCGTGGTGGAAAAGCAGGGCGACAAGTACGTTATTAAAGATATACCGGCGTTACAGAAAGAGCTTGAACTTGAACCGGGTTAGGCTTTAAACGCCAGGGTTATGTTCAGGCGCATAGCAAAATCTCTGTTGATCGCGCTGGGCGGCGGTATTCTGATTATTGCCGTGCTGGCAGTCTGGCTGTGGCCACGCAGCCCGTTTCTGCCTCCGGTAAAGCCGCAATTCAGTATGATCCGCTCTGCAGATAATCCGCTGATCACCGCATCCATGAGCCCACGCCTGACTGCCCTCAGCCAGCAACAGGGGTTTACAAATATCAATGGCCCGACCGTGATCCGCGTGCCGGACTGGGTGACCGAACCGCTCGGCCAATACTATATGTATTTTGCGCATCACAAGGGTGATTTCATTAGGATGGCGTACGCCGATCATGTCGAAGGGCCATGGCGTATTTACGAACCCGGCGCGCTGGCATTGGAGGACTCGGGATTCCCGGTCGACTCCGTGCCGGAATTAAGCGCAGAGGATGGGTTAAAAGAACTTTGGGTGAATTTCCCCATTTTTGTCGTGCGCGATTCTATTCGCGCCATGTATCAGGCGCTGGTAACCGATCAGGCTGAGCGGCAGCGCAGGGGAATTGCCGCCACCAAATACAAAACGCCGCACATAGCCAGTCCAGATGTTGTGCTTGATGTGGAGCAGCGGCGCCTTGTAATGTTTTATCATGGCCAGCGTGATTCTCTGGCCCAGGTGACCCGCGTGGCAGTGTCACAAGACGGTATTAATTTTACTGTTGAAGGAAAGACTATTCCGGCCAGTTATGTGCGAAGTTTTGAATACCGGGGTAAATACTATCTGATCGGTGCGCTGGGTATGTTGTTGCGCAGTGATCAGTTGTTAGGAGACTACTCGATTCGGGAAAAATCTCTTTTTGGACCCTCAATGAGGCACCTCTCGGTTGATGTAGATGAAAGCAACGACGAAATGCATGTGTTCTGGTCGCGGGTAGGTGACGCACCCGAACGAATTCTCTATTCACTGGTGAATCTGGGTGCCGACTGGAATGATTGGCAAGCCAGCCGCGGTGTCACGGTTTTGCAACCGGAATTCCCCTGGGAGGGTAGTAAGCAACCGCTGCAATCGTCGCTGCGTGGTGAAATGGTGCAGATTACCAATGAGCTTCGTGATCCCTATCTTTTCACCGATGTAGACGGCCAAAAATACCTGTTTTACGTGGGCTCGGGTGAGCAGGCGATTGGAGTGGCGAGGGCAATTTCACCTGGAAATGATAAAATAATCCAATAATTGACAAATGTTGAACTAAAATGCCCCATTAGTGACATCAAGGTGACTTAAACGCTTGATAACATGGGAACTTAAGTAGACAATAGCGAGCGATTTAGCCGATTAACCTTGGCCTTAAAAAATTTAACAAATAATTCTTTGAAGAGGAGAAGTTGAAATGAGTCAGTTTCTGAAAATACGCGTGGTTTTGGTCACCGTAATAGGGTTTGCGATACCGTTTGCCGCATCTGCGCAGATAGAAGAGATCGTGGTCACCGCAAGCAAGCGGTCGACGACGTTGCAGGAGATTCCCATCGCGGTATCTGTGGTTGGTGCCGATTCTATTGAGAAGGCCGAAGTAAAAGACCTGGCGGATTTGCAAAGTATGGTGCCCTCATTGAAGGTAAACACGCTGCAGAATTCCACCAACACTAACTTCTCCATCCGTGGTTTCGGTAATGGCGCAAACAATCCCGGGATTGAGCCTTCTGT
>JAHHOC010000167.1 GCA_018677115.1 Arenicella sp.
CGTGCAGAGCAGATAAATTCTTTGTTGAGACCAACTCTGGCAGGTGCCTGGGTGTCATAGGCGGAAAGCTCATAATCCAATACACGGTCTGCGTTGTTGTCGCAATACTTCAACAGGAGCTGTTTAAAATTTGCCTGTTCACCCTGGCTCAGCAGCATCGGTAAATGGGTCTGCGGATTGATTGTTTTATTTTTATTGGCCTCGCGATCAAGATGGATCGCCAGATTGGGAATAACTGCAACCGGCTGTTCGAAGTTAATGAGTTGGTGAAACAGGTCGCCATCGCGGTTGATGCCGCTGACCCGGCCTGCGATCGACAAATCACGATCAAGCCAGGGGTGCAAAAGCGCACCGCCATACACTTCTACTCCTAATTGATAATAACCATGTTTGTCGGTTTCCGGATTGGGTTTGATACGCAAACACGGGCTGTCGGTGTGCGCCCCGATCATGCGGATGCCCCGTTTGATGTCATCGCCCATTGATAGAGCAATCACCGACGAGCCATTGCGCGTTACCACATAACGGCCTCCACTGTTGCAATCCCACTGTTCCGATTCGTCAATCAGCTTGAAGCCACCGTCGACCAACATATTGACAACATTTTGTGTGGCGTGAAACGGTGTCGGCGACGCGGCGATAAATGCCAATAAGTCGTCAACCAGGATTTCATCCTGTACTGCCTTTGAGTTTGAGGCGCCGGCTTTGCTCATCTTTTTCAATTGATTTGTTGCTATTAGTCTCTATTATAACAGTAGATAGAACCTCACTTTTTTCTGCATTGCTATATTCCTTGCTCCTGGCCGCAGGTCTTGCTGCCGCCGTTTTCTGGTATAAGCGCTGGCAAAAATTGCCGGAGACGCAACGTGCCAGTTCGGGCAGGCAGTTCATACTTTGGGGGCTTGCTGCGCTGATTCTGGTAATGGTGATGACCGGTCGGGCGCACTGGTTAATGGGCGTTTTAGCCGGCCTGCTGGCGGTACTCGGCAGAGTCGCGCAGGTGGCTCAATTCGCGCCGCTGTTTAAAAAGATATTTGGTGAAGCGCAGGCTGGCCAGTCTAGCCAGCGAGGGCCGGCTTACAATGGCTCGATGTCGCGCCAGCAAGCGGCGGATATATTAGGGGTTGATATCAACGCAAGCGCTGAAGAGATCAGAATGGCACATAAGAAGTTGATGCAGAAAATCCACCCGGACCGCGGTGGTTCGGACGCTTTGGCAAAGCAGATAAATCAGGCTAAGGAGCTCCTGCTTAAATAGGGCGTCTTATCCACTGCTTTAATAGCAGCGATCCGCTCCTGCTGAATTGCCGCTTTAATTTCCCTGCCGTTGGTATAAAGGGCGGCGATCGCTTCACTGTCGACAGATTTGGCTGCCTGCTGAAATTTAAGGAATAGTTCCGCCTGCCAATATTCACGGTCTTCAAACCCGGCGCGGCCTCGCGCATCCGCAATACAACAATCTGCTATTTGCCGGGCACGATTGTCGTCATTAATGCTGCGCGTGTTTTCCAGTACTCTTAACACTGTATCTGGTCGTAGCTCGCCCATTTTATGCATGTGCAAGTGATACTGAGCCACTGCGCTGGCCAGTGACTGATATTTGCGTGGTACGCGGAGACGCTGGCAAAATTGTTTGATAATGGGCAAGCCTCTTTTTTCATGGCCTTTATGTGACGGCAGTGAGGACGCCGGGGTTGCGGCTTTGCCAAGGTCATGTACCAGTGCCGCAAAGCGAACCAGCGGATCTTTGCTGATTTTCGTAACCTGTTCCAGCACCATCATGGTATGCACTCCGCTGTCTATTTCGGGGTGATATTTGGCAGTCTGCGGTATGCCGAACAAATTATCGATCTCCGGCAGCACAATGGCGAGAGCACCGCAGTCACGCAGTAGCTGGAAAAAAGTCTGCGGGGCATCGGTTTTCAGTGCCTTCTCCATTTCAGCCCAAACCCGTTCGGCCACCAACGCATCCACTTCGCCATCTTCCACCATCGCCCGCATAAATTCCATGGTTTCCGTAGCGACCCGAAAACCAAAGCGGGCAGCGAACCGGGCAACACGTAAAACTCGCACCGGGTCCTCTATAAAGGCGCCAGACACATGGCGTATCACGCCGTTTTTCAAGTCCTGTAAGCCTCCAAAAGGATCGATCAACTGGCCTTTTTGGTCTTCCGCTATGGCATTAATGGTTATATCGCGACGTGCCAGGTCGTCCTGCAGGGTTATGCTGGGCGCAGCATTGAATTTGAAACCCTGATAGCCTTTTGCTGTTTTGCGTTCGGTGCGCGCCAGTGCATATTCCTCTCCTGATTCACGATTAATGAAAACCGGAAAATCCTTACCCACCGGTTCATAGCCTTGCTCAATCATGTACTCCGGCGTTGCCCCGACCACCACCCAGTCGCGATCCACCACTTGCAGGCCAAGTTCACGATCGCGGATGGCTCCTCCCACCAGGTATATTTGCACGAGCTCAGACACGTTTCTGGCGAAGCTTCAGGAAACTCCGAATTGATCCCGGTAGTTGCGCATCTTTTCCAGCTGCTCCGGCTGATCATCCTGCTGTTTTAGGTAGCTTATTAAATCTGTGAGCGTAGCGATTGCCACAACGGGAATATCGTATTCGTCCTCGATCTGCTGAATTGCAGATTGGTCTGTCGGCTCGCCATCTTTTTGCCCCACTTCCTGACGATCAAGTGCCAAAAATACTGCGCAGGGGCTGGCCTGGTGCTGGGTTATCAGGTCAAATGATTCGCGGATCGCAGTGCCTGCGGTAATGACATCGTCAATGATTGCAATTTGTCCCTTTAATTCGGCGCCGACCATGGCCCCACCCTCTCCATGGTCTTTTGTTTCTTTGCGGTTGTAGGCAAAGGGAACCTGTTTGCCATTGGCCTCGGATAAGGCCATGGCCGTTGCGCATGACAGGGTGATACCCTTGTATGCAGGTCCAAACAAAACATCGCACTCTATATCCGAATTTTCGATACTGGTGGCAAAGAAGCGGCTGAACTGCAACATGCTGGCACCAGTATTAAACAGGCCGGTATTAAAAAAATAGGGGCTGACACGGCCTGACTTCAGTTGGAACTCGCCGAACCGAAGCACACCGGTGTGCAGGGCAAATTCGATGAATTGTTGTTGATACGGCAGCATAGTAAAAGAAGTGCATTAAATTAGTATGATATCTGGCGTATGATACCCGCAAATAGCACCTTAATAGAGTAATCTCGCATATGAAATCGCACTTCATCGCCCGCTTAGCGGCCGTCATCATGGCATTAATGCTCACCGGTAATTCCGCGCAGGCACAGGACGGGGTGGCGGGGAAAGCGCATGGAGATTGGAATGCCGCTTGTGATCCTGCAGTTGACGGCATGCGCAAATGCGCAATATGGCAAGTGATTGCTGCGGAAAAGGACGGGCCGCGATTGTTACATGTGGAAATCAGTTACCGTCGCCCCGTGGCTGCCGCTGACGGAGTTGAGTTGTTGTTGATTTTGCCGTTAGGAATATCGTTGAGAGAAGATCCGGCACTGCATATAGATGACAAATTCGTCAAAAACCTCAAGGT
Organism: Arenicella sp.; assembly: GCA_018677115.1. Taxonomy (GTDB): domain Bacteria; phylum Pseudomonadota; class Gammaproteobacteria; order Arenicellales; family Arenicellaceae; genus Arenicella. The sequence goes on from JAHHOC010000167.1 coordinate 3,575, forward strand.
CGATTACTGTGTCAGCGACGGTTGTTACGCACGCAGCTCGATGTCAGCAGAACTGTTAGAACAGTTTTTGCGTATGAGTGGAGCAACTCTAAAGGTCAAGTCAGCTGCCGCTGAGTCGATTAGCTTGCCAATATCAGGCAGTGGCTCACGTGCTGCCTTTAATTCCACCGAGTAGGCCTTATCGACACCTTACGTTGTTCTGATACGCGTTAGACTATCGCAGCACAACTACAACCCTGACCTGGGCACATGAAAGTTATCTCTTTAAACTTAAACGGAATCCGCGCCGCCGCGCGCAAGGGATTGTATGACTGGCTGCCGACAGTGGATGCAGACATTGTTTGCCTGCAGGAACTCAAGGCGCAACCGGATCAAATCGAAGGCGAGCCCTATCACCCCCCTGGTTACCATACTTATTTTCATGCTGCTGAAAAGAAAGGCTATAGCGGCGTAGGGATTTATAGCAAACAGAAGCCGGATCAGGTACAGGTCGGATTGGGGGACGGGTTCGAAGACGTGGATTCAGAGGGCCGATATCTGCAGGTGGACTTCGGTGACCTGAGTGTGGTTTCACTGTATATGCCATCGGGCTCCAGCAAGGAGGAGCGCCAGGCATTTAAAATTGATTTAATGGATCGCTTTGAGAGCCGCCTGCAGGCCATGGTCGAGTCAGGCCGGCAATGGATAATTTGCGGTGACTGGAATATCGCGCACAAAAAAGCCGATATTAAAAACTGGCGGGGTAATCAGAAAAACTCCGGATTTCTACCCGAAGAACGTTCATGGATGGATTGGCTGTACGGAGAGACGGTTAGCGAAACCGGCTTGCCGATCAAGGGCGATGCGGGATTTGTCGATGCATTTCGCGTGCACAATAATGAACAACATCAATATACATGGTGGTCGAACCGCGGCCAGGCCTGGGCCAACAATACCGGATGGCGAATCGATTATCATGTGATTACACGCAACTTGCGGGAAACAGTGATCTCGGGATCTGAGCATATCTACAAGGAACAACGGTTTTCCGACCATGCGCCGCTTGTTATCGAGTATGACATCTAGTGGCTGAGCCCGAAAATATCGTCTGGTGGAGAGAACGGCCGGTCTGGGTCATGCTGTTTCTGGGATTCTCGGCTGGTATCCCGCTGTACCTTATATTTGCCAGTCTATCCCTATGGTTGCGCGAAGCCGGGGTTGATCGCTCGACGGTAACTTATTTCAGCTGGGCGGTGCTTGGTTATTCGTTTAAATTTGTCTGGGCCCCGCTGGTTGATCGTTTGCCTGTTCCATTGCTCAGCCGGTTGCTCGGCCGGCGTCGAGGCTGGTTACTACTGTCGCAATGCGCGGTAATCGCCGCCATTTTAATGATGGCCAGCACCGATCCACAGTTCAGCCTGGCGATGATGGCAGTCGGCGCCGTGTTATTGGGGTTTTCATCCGCCACCCAGGACATTGTAATCGATGCATATAGAATCGAGGCTGCCGTGCCACGCTTGCAGGCGATGTTGTCGTCAACCTATGTGGCCGGCTATCGCACCGGCATGATTGTGGCCGGCGCCGGCGCGCTTTATCTGGCGCAATCGTTTGGCAGCACCAAAGAACTCTATTTATACGACGCCTGGCGGCAAACCTACTATTGCATGGCGCTGGTGATGGGGGTTGGAATTGCAACTACCTTGCTGGTCGCCGAACCCGCAGTCAACTCTGATCTGCAAGAACATCACCCGACTGTCGACTATGTTAAATTTTTCCTGGTATTCCTGCTGTCGATAGCTGCGCTGGTTAGCGTATTTGCAATCTTGCCCGATACGCCGCAATTGTCAGCTGCTGGGATGCAGTCGCTGTTTGCTTTTGCCTATGGCGGCTTGCGCCTGGCCCTGGCATTGGGGTTGGCCTATCTGGTTGGGCGAACATGTCTGCGGCTGGGATGGGTGAACCGCAAGATGGTAGAGCAGGGCTACCGCGAGCCGATAATGGACTTCTTTAAACGCTATGGCAAAGTTGCTTTGTGGGTATTGCTGCTGGTTGGCTTCTACCGTGTTTCAGACATTGTCATGGGCGTAATCACCAATGTGTTCTACCAGGACATGGGGTATAGCAAGAACCAGATCGCCAGCGTCACCAAGGTATTTGGTGTAGTAATGACGATTAGCGGCAGCTTTCTGGGTGGCTTGCTGGCTTTACGTTATGGAGTAATGCGTGTGCTGATGCTTGGTGCAGTGCTGGTGGCGGCAACCAATCTGTTGTTCATGTGGCTGGCCAATGTTGAACCCAATATTTCTTACCTGACGGGAGTGATCATCGCTGACAATCTAAGCCAGGGCATTGCCATCGCAGCTTTTATTGCGTGGTTGTCAGCATTGACCAATGTCTCTTTTACGGCCACACAATATGCCATATTCAGTTCATTGATGACGCTGTTTCCTAAAGTGTTTGGGGGGTTTTCCGGTACCCTGGTCAATGCCTTTGGATATACGCAGTTCTTCCTGTTTGCCAGCCTGCTGGGTGTGCCGGTCATAGCCCTGATTTATTTTTTACGCGACAAAATGGAATTTGAAGATTGAAAGATTTGCATTTCGACAACCGCTTCGTGGAACAACTGCCTGCCGACCCCGATACCAAAAACGCGCGGCGACAGGTGCATAATGCATGCTACTCGTTGGTTAATCCAACCCCGGTTAGCAGCCCGCAGTTGGTTTCCTATGCCAGCGAAGCCGCCGCGCTCATTGATTTGAGCGAGTCTGATTGCAACTCCGGTGAATTTTTACAGATTATGGCGGGCAACAGCATAGCAGGCGGTTCTCAACCGTACGCGATGTGTTACGGCGGACACCAGTTCGGTAACTGGGCAGGCCAGCTAGGCGATGGCCGTGCGATCAACCTCGGTGAAGTAACAAATAAATCCGCTCAGCACTGGACCCTGCAATTGAAAGGCGCGGGTGAAACTCCATACAGCCGCACTGCCGATGGCCTGGCAGTATTGCGCTCCTCAATACGTGAATATATCTGCAGCGAAGCCATGCACCATCTGGGCGTACCGACAACGCGCGCGCTATGCCTGCTCACCACCGGCGAGCAGGTCATGCGTGACATCATGTATGACGGCCACCCGGCAGCAGAACCGGGTGCAATCGTGTGCCGCATGGCGCCGAGTTTCATCCGTTTTGGGAATTTCCAGATTTTTGCCGCGCGTGATCAGTTGACCGAATTGAGGCAACTGGCGGATTTTACTATCCGGCATTATTTTCCCCATTTGCTGGAGCAGCACTCTGTTGGTGAACCCGAAATCTATGCCGCATGGTTTGCTGAAGTTTGTGGCAGTACTGTGTCGATGATCGTTGACTGGATGCGGGTCGGCTTTGTGCACGGTGTGATGAATACCGACAATATGTCGATTCACGGTTTAACTATTGACTATGGACCCTACGGCTGGCTGGATAACTTTGACCCGGAGTGGACGCCCAATACCACGGATGCCCAGCATCGCCGCTACCGCTACAACCAGCAGCCAAATATTGCCCTGTGGAACCTTTACCAATTGGCCAACAGCCTATATCCGCTGATTGAAGATACCAAGCCGCTGGAAACAGCGCTGGAGCAAATGCAAGTGGATTATCAGCACCAGTGGCGCCTGATGATGGCAGGCAAGCTAGGGTTGGAGCAGTACCAGCACGGTGATGAAATGATATTCGAAAAACTGGAAAAACTGCTGGCCGTAATAGAAACTGATATGACGATTTTTTATCGTTTGCTGTCCGAGAAGACAATCACTGGGGTAGAAGATTTGCTGGAGGCGTATTACCGGCCGGAACAGATTACCGACAGATACCGATCCGACATGGCCTCCTGGTTACATTCCTATCAGGCGCGCTTATCTGACGACTCCCGTCCGCATCGCGAGCGTCTTCAGGCGATGCAAAAAGTTAATCCGAAATATATATTCAGGAACTATCTGGCCCAGCAGGCCATAGACAAGTCGGAGCAGGGCGATCATTCGATGGTTAACGAGCTGTTGCAACTTGTTCGACAACCTTATGTAGAACAACCCGGAATGCAACAATATGCGGCCAAGCGACCCGATTGGGCGCGCAGCAAGGTGGGTTGTTCTATGTTATCGTGTTCGTCCTGACATCGGCCATCGCTAGCTACAAGCTGTCCAACTTATGCACGCTGAGAAAGTCATCATAACGCTATTTGCCAAGGATCGCCCGGGCATTGTACAGGCCCTGTCGGATATCGTGCTTCAGCATAAAGGTAATTGGCTGGAAAGCAGCCTGACCAGATTATGCGGGCAGTTTACTGGCATTGTGCACATAGAAGTACCGGCTCAGCAAAAACAGGACTTGCTGAAAAGTTTTACCGAGATGGCCGATCATGGCATTCATATTTCTGTGCAGACTGACGAAGGTATTGAATCGGAAGAAGGCAGTGTGGATGCTGTGCAGATCATGGTGGAGGCGAACGATCGACCGGGAATTGTCGAGGAGATCGCCACCGCACTGGCTGCCAAAAAAATAAACGTTGATCATATGGATACGGAAGTCGAGAGTGCCTCCATGGCGGGCTATCAACTTTTCAGGGCACACCTGTTTCTGGCCTTGCCCCAGGGGCTTGACGAAGCAGAGTTGGAAGCTACGCTGCAGCAAGTGTCAGACGATGTGATGCTGTCCGTGGTGGAAGACTAAAGCTGAGTTTCGCGCCGGTGTTGCCACCAGAAAGCCAGCCCCTGAGCGTTTAGCTCGGCATCCAGGGTCAACCACTGCCTGGCAAGTTGTTCATCTAGTTGCGGCAATTCGTTTAAACAGCGGCGCACCAGGTATTCGAACATAGATGCGCTCAGTTGTTGTTCAAAAGCTTCCGCGGGTGCTTCTGCTGCCTGCTCGGTGAGGGCAACAAAGTCGTCTATTTGCTCATGTAAACCGGCAATTATTCTGCCGCTGGGGCGCAACTCGCTGTAATGCGTCAGGTACAGGTGCTGCGGGTCAAATGACATTACCCGATCAATCGATTGGTGCAAGGCACGGGGATTAAATTGCACTGGGGTAGTGGTAGTTGCAACAAAAGCATGTTGCTCGCTGCGTAGCGCACGGTAGCCTACACCCAGGGTATCGCCGGTGAACACACTGCTGGTTTTTTGATCGACGATACAGTGATGGTGGTCGGCGTGACCCGGCGTGTCGATAAACAATAACGGCCGGCCGGCAAAATCAACAGTCTCATTGTCCTCCGGTTGCATTATTCGCTGTGCATCAACCGGGGTAATTTCTCCGTAAAGCTGCTTAAATTGTCGCTCACCGTATACCGCGGTGGCACCGGCAATCAACTTATCCGGATTAACCATGTGTCTTGCACCCTTTTTATGTACCAGCAGTTTGGCTGTTGCGCACAGTTGCATCAGTGTGCCCGCACCACCGGCATGATCCAGATGAATATGCGTCAGAATAATCAGCTCGACATCTCTCGGGCTGCGACCCAATCTGGCCAGTGCATCTATTACCTGCGGTGCAGAAAATTGAGTGCCGGTGTCCACCAGCGCAACGCGATCACGCGATTGGATTATATGGATACTGGCCAGCCCGGGTTGACTGTACAACGAGTCCACCGTATAGATATCCGAGCCTGGAACGAATTCTTGCATCATTTATGATGATTCTAATGAGATTATTTTTTGGATATAAAAAAGATGTAATGAATCTTCACCTGTATAGTTCTATTGCAGTGTACCATTTAACCTTTGAGTCTTAGTCGGTGGGTGATGCAGGACCTTACCGTCCCTGACTCAACTCAGCTTTTACAATTCAAATCGACAGGAACAGCAATATGAAAGTTAAAAAATCCGATATAACCCTGGGTGCCGCATTTGCCACATCGGTGCTCGCGGCGGCCCTGATGAGCGCTCCCACAGCTGCGTCTGCAGCGCCCACCGAGCGCTGTGCAGACGTAGTCAAGGGTGGAAAAAATGCCTGCGCCATTAAATCCCTCGGCACTTCCTGCCAGGGCAACGCCAAGGAAGACAATATAGTCGGAGCCTGGATCAAGGTACCAACCGGAACCTGCGCCAATATTGTCTCCATATGCCAGGGTGGTGCTTCCGCACCGGATGGCACTGATGAGAAACGCCTTGCAAGGGCCTGCACTAAGGTAGCCGAGCAGAGCGACGATACAGTTGTCGGCGGGCGACTGGTCGACAAGTACGGTGAAAGTATCTAGGCCCGGCGCCAGCGCTCACCTTAAAGGCGGCCGTCGAGCCGCCTTTAACATGTCAGGGCTGTCATCTGGCTGCAAGGCTGTTATCTGGCAGCAGGGCTGTTAAATGAAAACGGGGCTTGGCATTCGGCCAGAATTATTTCACCAGGTGCTGGAGCAAAAGCCTTTGCTCGGGTTTGTCGAAGCTCACTCGGAAAATTACTTCGGTGAATCACTGTTGCGCAGCAAATTATTGCAGTGCCGGCAGGATTATCCGCTGTCATTGCACGGGGTTGGGCTATCACTGGGTCGGGCCGATGCACTGAATCTCGCACACCTGCAGCAGCTCAAGAACCTGGTAGATGAAATGCAGCCGATACTTGTTTCCGAGCATCTGGCATGGAGTGCCTACTCGCATATTCACTTGCCGGATTTGTTGCCGCTGCCACTTACCGAGGAATCCCTCGAGATCATCTGCGCACATATTCAACAGATGCAGGATGTGTTGCAGCGTCAGATATTGATTGAAAATCCGTCCAACTATTTGCTGTTTGATCAATTGCACATACCTGAACCGGAGTTTCTCAATACCGTGGCTACGCGCACCGGTTGTGGATTGTTGCTGGACGTCAACAATGTTTATGTCAGTTCCATCAACCTGCAACGCGAGCCAGGCAAGTATATTGAAGCCATCAATCCTGATTTTATTCAACAGTACCATCTAGCCGGTCATACAGAGACTACACCGCAGGGTGAACAAATTCTGGTCGACACGCATAACCGTGAAGTATGTTCTGCGGTATGGGAATTATACCGCCTGGTGATTGAGAAACATGGAGTCCGGCCAGCGTTGATTGAGTGGGACAGTGACTATCCACCGCTCTCCGTGTTGCTGGAGGAGTGTCAAAAAGCGGATCAAATTAGCGGGGGCATAGCGGCTACGGTGGAGCACAATGCACCTGCAATTGAAGTTCAGCCGCGCGTAACTGACAAAACAGGGTTGGCTGACTTCCAGCATGCCTTTTTGCTGCAGGTTCTGCGGCAGGACAATGAGCTCGATTGCGCCGCGGAGCCCCATCGGCAGCGTATCAGAATTTACCAGAATAATGTTTTCGCTGCCGTGCTCGACTATCTGCGTGAAGTCTACCCGGCGGTGCAGGGCGTGGTGGGGCAAGACTATTTCAGGCAGATGTCTCAGTTGCTGGTGCTATTGAGGCCGCCACAGGAGGGCAACATTCATCATTATGGTGCCGATATGTCGCTGCTGCTGGAACAGCTGCCGGAACTTGCTGAGTTGCCTTATCTGAAGGATTTAATGGACTATGAATGGGGTTTACACAAGGCTTACTTCGCACCGGCGGAGAATTCGCTGGACCCGAACGCCTGTGAGCAGGATGCTTTGCTTAAATTACCTGTCAGGCTCAAGCAAAGTGTGACATTTATCGATTCGTGCTTTCCTATCTATGACATTCACCGCCAATCGCTTCCCGCTTTTGAGGGTGAGATAGCCATTAGTCTCGAAGAAGCAGAAGATAAACTCCTGGTTTACAAACATCACGATGCGGTTTTAACGCATAAAATGAATCATTCTGAGGCTGCTCTCCTCAGGCAACTCACTGTATCGAAAAATTTGACGCAGGCAATCGAGCACCTGAGCGGGTCATTGGCTGCGCCAGCGATATCCTCATCGCTGGCCAGGGTATTTGAACTGAAATTGTTGACACGCTCCGAGTGCGGATTGCACTAGACGTCATACTTAATGGAGAAAATTAATGATTATAAAACTATATGACTCCTACAGTGCCTTCTGTGGCTGGGCAGTGTTGCCGTTGGCAAACCTTGCGGCCCGGATTTATGTCGGGTTGGAATTTTTCCGCTCCGGATTGGCCAAGGTAGAAGATTTTGAAGGGGCGATTGAATTGTTTGAAGATGACTGGGC
>JAHHOC010000185.1 GCA_018677115.1 Arenicella sp.
GCCGAATACGCCGGCACTGGTATCTGCGGGCGCGACCGGACTATATGCTAATGAGGCAGTTACTGAACAGCACAAGCGTTTGGCAGAGTTACTGTTTGACGCAGTCGGTATTACTTGCTGGGTCCCGCGCGAAGAGGACATCGATAGCGTTACCGCACTTTCCGGAAGCGGCCCGGCTTATTTCATGCTCTTCATTAAGAGCCTGATTGATGCAGCCACGGCTGCGGGGCTCGATCCGCACACTGCTAAAACCCTGGCATTTCAAACCGCTAAGGGCAGCGTTCAGCTGATTGACGATAGCGGGCAGCCGCTGCAGACCTTGATCGACGGTGTTACTTCTCCGAAAGGCACCACCGAAAGCGCACTCAAGGTCTTCCAGGCCGCCGGATTGTCGCATATTGTCAGCGATGCTTTTGAAGCAGCCCGCCTGCGTGCACAGCAGTTGGCAAAGGATCTGGATCCAGATAATTAAATTTTCAGCAAATATTTATACAAGAGAACAATGAACTATATCGGTAATGCCACCAATTTCCTCTCCCAGGCGATTCTCGGATTTGCGCTGTATATCGTGCTGCTGCGTTTCTGGATGCAGTGGGTACGGGCTGATTTTCGCAATCCCATCGGGCAATTTGTAATCAGCGTTACCAATCCTGTGGTGATACCATTACGAAAGGTGCTACCCAGCATTGGGGCGCTTGATACGGCCACTGTGATTCTGGCTTTTATAGTTGCTGTGGGCAAAATATATGTGTTCTTCAGCTTGCGCGGCGGCTCTCCTGACCTGTTAAGCCTCGCCAGCATTTCCCTCGGCGAAGCGATTCTGTTCAGCATTCATATCTTTATAGCCGCGATATTTATTAAAATAATAGCCAGCTGGATTAACCCGCATGGATTTCACCCAATCGTTCAGCTGGCACATTCCATTGCCGAACCTATTATGGCACCCGCACGGCGCCTGATACCGCCCATTGGCGGGCTGGATTTGTCACCCATTCTGGTTCTGTTGTTCCTCAACCTGACCATTATGCTGGTGGTATACCCCCTCAAGGGATTCTAACCCGCACCCCGGCGCATGAAGCAAAATCGCTCGCAAACGGTTGGTGTTATAGAACCTTCGGTAGCCAAATTTGATGAACCACTTTCACTGGAAAGCGGTGGCATGCTCGATAGGTATCACCTGATTTACGAAACCTATGGGCAACTGAACCAACAAGCATCCAATGCAGTTCTGATCTGTCACGCGTTGAGCAGTGATCACCATGCAGCAGGATTTCATTCCAGCGATGAAAAATCTCTTGGCTGGTGGGATGTGATGATCGGACCGGGCAAACCGATTGATACCGACCGTTTCTATGTGGTGTGCTGTAATAACCTCGGTGGCTGTAGCGGCAGCAGCGGTCCCTCTTCGCTGAATCCGGCCACCAACAAACCTTATGGCCCGGATTTCCCTATCGTTACGGTCAACGATTGGGTGACCGCACAGGCGCTGCTAAGCGACCGGCTTGGCATTGATACCTGGGCCGCCGTGGTTGGCGGCAGTCTTGGCGGCATGCAGGTACTTGAATGGAGTACGCGCTATCCGGATCGCATCAAGCACGCCGTGGTCATCGCTGCAGCCGCAAGGCTTTCCGCACAGAATATCGGCTTCAATGACGTTGCCCGGCAAGCGATCCGCACCGACCCGGAGTTTCATAAGGGTGATTATTATTCACATGACACCATCCCCCGCCGCGGATTGAGGGTAGCTCGTATGATGGGTCATATAACCTATCTCTCTGAAGATGCCATGGCGCATAAGTTTGGCCGCAACCTGCGACACAAAGAAACCTTTGACTACGAATTTGACCCTGAATTCGAGGTTGAGAGTTACCTGCGCCATCAGGGCGACCAGTTTGTGAATCGGTTTGACGCCAACACCTATCTGTTAATGACCAAGGCACTGGACTATTTTGACCCGGCAGCAAAATACGATGGCAATTTGGCCAGAGCGCTGGCCAGTGCAAACGCGGATTTTTTTGTGGTCTCGTTCACCAGCGATTGGCGTTTCACGCCGGAACGTTCGCATGAGATCGTGAGAGCGCTGCAAACCAACAACCTGAACGTCAGTTACTCAGAAATCGAAGCACACCACGGGCACGATTCCTTTTTGCTCGACATCCCCGAATATATGACAGTGATGCGAGCCTATATGAATCGTGTCGCCGCGCAGGTAACCACCCATGCCTAAACGATTAAGTGAAGCAAAGTTTTCGCGTCATGATCTGCGACTCATATCTGAGTGGGTCGCGCCCGGCAGTCGGGTTATGGACCTCGGATGCGGAAACGGCAACTTGCTCAAGCACCTACAGAGCAGCAAGCAAGTCACTGGCTATGGCATTGAGTTAAATCCGCAGCGCATCGCGGAATGCATTGAAAACGGAGTCAACGTAATCCAGACTAACCTGAACAACGGCTTACAGCATTTCGATGACGACTCTTTTGATTACGTCATCCTGTCGCTAACCCTGCAGGCTATGCGACGACCGGATCAGTTACTCAAGGAAATGTTACGCGTAGGCCGCCAGGGCATCGTGACCTTTCCTAATTTTGCTTATTGGCGTAATCGCTTGCAGGTGGCATTGTCGGGAAACATGCCAGTCAGCGCCGAATTGCCTGCAATGTGGTACGCCACCCCCAATATTCACCTGTGCACTATTCATGATTTCCATGCTTTGTGCGACGAACTGGGATTCAAAATCGAGGCATCAATCGCCATGCACCACAGCGGCAAACGACATCCGGGGCTTAAATTGTTACCCAA
>JAHHOC010000186.1 GCA_018677115.1 Arenicella sp.
GTCCAGATGCGGTCATGGCGACGGGGCGATCCGATTTCCCGAATCAGGTGAATAACGTTTTGTGTTTTCCTTTTTTGTTTCGCGGGGCGCTGGACGTTGGCGCAACCACTATCACACGCGCGATGGAAATAGCCTGCGTGGAGGCGCTTGCCGATCTGGCGTTATCGGAAAGCAATGAGGTAGTCGCAAGTTATTATGAAAACGAAATCATGCAATTCGGCGCTAACTATATTTTGCCGAAGCCATTTGACCCCAGGCTGATCACCACAATTTCACCCGCAGTGGCGCAGGCAGCTATAGACAGTGGAGTGGCAACACGCCCTTTTGACGACATTGTCGCCTATCGAAAATCGCTCGAGCCGCTGGTGTATCGCTCAGGAAACGTCATGCGCCCGCTATTCCAGGCCGCGCAAAATACCACGCATAAGGTAGTTTATACCGACGGTGAAAATGACCGTGTTCTACGTGCAATCCAGGATGTAGTAGATCAACACTACGCACGACCAGTGCTGCTAGGCGATGCGAGCAAGATTCTCGAACGCATCAAGCATCTTCACTTACGTATTGAGGAAAACGTCGACTATGAAGTGGTGGCCGCAGATGCCGAGGGTACTACCGAGCGCATTCAACAGGCGCGCAAGCTTGTTGACAGTGGTCAGGCACACGCTATATTAACTGGGCCCGGCGCACGTTTGCACGAACAACTTGCAGCAATTGAAGCATGCTCAACCTTGACCGGCAAGCTGGAACATGTGGCTGTAATGCAGTTGTTATTACTGGATAGCGGATCGGTATTTATCGCCGACACCAGTATGCATGAGAATCCTGATGCTGAGCAGCTGGCACACATTACCATGATGGCAGCAGAGGAAATTAGGCTTTTCGGAATGATTCCCCGGGTGGCTTTGGTATCACATTCTAATTTCGGTAGCCACTCCACGGCTTCTTCCCGCAAGATGGCCAAAGCCAAACAAATTCTGGCTGACATTGCTCCAGATTTGGAAGTCGATGGCGAAATGCGCGGCGATGTGGCACTGAAGTCAGCGGCCCGGGAAAAAAATGGTCAATGCTCACTCAGCGGCGACGCTAACTTATTGATCATGCCTAATCTGGATTCTGCAGATATCACATTCACCGTGCTGAAATCGTTGGCCAGCGGTATTTCAGTTGGACCGATATTGCTTGGTCCGGATGTGCCCATCCATGCGATCACACATAGCACTACGCCGCGCGGCATCGTGAACTTAACCAGCCTGGTTAGTGCGAGTGCACATTGAGTTCATATTTAGCTCTGTTAGAACACTATTTCTGCGCGTAATCGTTGCAAATTATTCAATAAATTCAATATTCATTAACCAAATTTATATATAATATTCACCGCATAAATAATGGGTCGAAACCTTTAAACACACCTGCCTAATTCAGGGAACAGCACTATGAATGACCAAGTAACAAACTCGACCAACGATATCGACGTTGAAGAAACCAAAGAATGGATTGATGCGCTGCACAGCGTGATTGAAGCCGATGGTTCAGAGCGCGCTAAATTCTTACTCAAGGAACTGACCCAAGCAGCACGTGAGGCAGGAGCACAGCTGCCTTATGGTCTTAATACCCCCTACGTAAACACTATCCCAAAAGATAAACAGCAGGCATTGATAGGCGATCGGCAAATTGAATTTAAGCTTCGCTCAATGGTCCGCTGGAATGCCACGGCGATGGTATTAAGAGCAAATAAGATAAGCACCGAGTATGGCGGTCATATCGCCAGCTTTGCCTCAGCAGCCGTGTTATATGAAATTGGCTTTAATCACTTCTGGCGTGCCCGTAACGAAAATCACGGCGGTGATATGATTTATTACCAGGGCCATTCTGCACCCGGCATGTATGCGCGCGCATTTCTCGAAGGCCGACTGACCGAAGAGCAATTAGACAACTTCCGCCAGGAAGTCGGCGGCAATGGATTGTCCTCATATCCACATCCTTGGCTGATGCCTGATTTCTGGCAGTTTCCAACCGTTTCCATGGGCCTTGGTCCAATAATGTCCATATACCAGGCGCGATTTCAACGCTATCTGGAAAACCGTGAACTGATAGCCAAGGAAAATCGAAAAATCTGGGCGTTTCTTGGCGATGGTGAAATGGATGAACCCGAATCGCGCGGTGCCCTCGGCCTGGCAGGACGTGAGAAACTCGACAATTTGATATTTGTCATTAACTGTAACCTGCAACGACTGGATGGACCGGTTCGCGGCAACGGCAAGATCATACAGGAACTGGAATCTGAATTTCGCGGTGCGGGCTGGAATGTGATCAAGGTAATCTGGGGTTCGCAGTGGGATCGCTTGCTGGAGAAAGACCATGACGGCATTTTGTTGAAACGCATGCAGGAGTGCCTTGATGGCGAATATCAGGCTTTTAAAGCCAAGGGCGGCGCCTACACCCGCGAGCACTTCTGGAACTCACCTGAGTTAAAAGCGATGGTGGCACATATGAGTGATGAAGACCTCGACCTCATGACCCGTGGCGGTCATGACCCGGATAAGGTGTTCGCTGCTTATACTGAAGCGGTCCGCCATCATGGCCAACCCACAGTTATTCTTGCTAAAACCATCAAAGGGATAGGCATGGGCGAGTCGGGTCAGGGCCTGAATACCTCGCACCAGCAGAAAAAAATGGATATGGAATCCCTTAAAGTATTCAGGAGCCGCTTCAAGATACCGGTTACCGACGAGCAAATGGAGTCACTTGAATACATCAAGCCCGATCCCGAGTCGGCTGAAATTAAATACCTGCATTCCCGGCGAAAACATCTGGGCGGCTATTTGCCGTCCCGACCCAATCCATCCAACAAGCTGGAGGTGCCGCAGCTTGCAGCCTTTGCCAAGCAGTTGGAGTCTACCGGCGACCGCGAGATATCAACCACCATGGTGTTTGTACGAATTTTGACCGCGCTGACCAGGGATAAAAACTTGAAAGATCGCATTGTGCCAATTGTGCCCGACGAGGCACGCACATTCGGTATGGAAGGCCTGTTCCGTCAACTAGGCATTTATGCCAGTGGCGGACAAAAATACGAGCCGGTAGATTCCGACCAGCTAATGTATTACCGGGAAGATGCCAAAGGCCAGGTGTTGGAGGAAGGTATCAATGAGGCCGGGGCAATGTCCTCGTGGATCGCAGCTGCAACATCGTACTCGACTAACGAACTGCCGATGATTCCGTTTTACATCTACTATTCGATGTTTGGTTTTCAACGCATTGGCGATCTGGCGTGGGCTGCGGGTGATATGCAGGCACGCGGGTTCCTGCTTGGTGGCACAGCCGGGCGCACCACCCTCGCAGGTGAAGGACTGCAACATCAGGACGGCCACTCGCATATCCAGGCGGCAACCATTCCCAACTGCATCTCATATGACCCTACTTTCAGCTATGAGTTAGCGGTCATTATCCAGGACGGCCTGCGGCGCATGTACCATGATGAGGAAAATGTATTCTATTACCTGACCGTTATGAACGAAAATTATCATCACCCTGAAATGCCGGAGGGTGTTGAACAGGGGATTATTAAAGGCCTCTACAAGTTCAAGCAAAGCGACAACGACGATGGCAAAACGCCAACGGTACAATTGATCGGTTCTGGCACCATCTTGAACGAAGTTATTGCCGCTGCCGAGATGCTGGAGAGTGAATTTGGTGTGGCTGCCAATGTGTGGAGTGCCACGAGCATGAATGAATTACGCCACGAGGGGCAGGATGTGGAACGCTGGAACACGCTACACCCGAATGAGAAACCGCGGATCAGCTACGTTGAACAATGCCTGCAAGATGAAAATGGACCGGTAATCGCTGCAACCGACTATATGAAGGCCTACGCTGACTCGATACGTGCCTTCGTGCCATCGCGCTATGTTGTACTGGGCACAGACGGGTTTGGAAGGAGCGATGATCGCCAGCAACTTCGCCACCATTTTGAAGTCAATCATATGTACATAATCGTATCTGCACTGGCGGCTCTATATGAAGATGGCAGCATCGACGCAGAGCTTGTATCCAAAGCTATCGGGCAGTTTAATATTGATGTCAATAAACCGACACCGGATCGACTCTAATCAACCGTTACAAAAGTGACCAATAAACAGATAGACAATGATTAAGTATCTGGAACTCACTGCCCCGGAATCGAGCGAATTTCGCCAGGCAAAAATACTGTCCATCGAGGTGAATGAGGGAGACCCGGTGAATGTTGGCGACACCCTGTTCCGCGTGCAAAGCGGAAGCTCTGAAATAGACTTACCCAGTACCAAGCAAGGCAACATCACCGAGGTGATCGCCCATGTCGGCGAAAACATTTCACTGATGACTCCCTTGGTTTTACTTGAAACCGAAGTCGAGGAAAGCAGCGCCAGCGAACCAATATCAAATAGCGATGAATCTAAACCTGATGCTGCAGGCTCGAAACGGACCAGAAAACAAAAAGCAAAGCAGAAAAAGCAAAACAACAAGAAAATTAATAAAGGCAGTAAAAAAAATAAAAACAAATCCGCTGCCAAAAAGAGCAGCCAGCAGCAAAGTCTTGACTTGTCGGGTGACGGCTCTACTCAGAATCAAGACGCTGAGCAAGAGACCGAACGTACTCAGGACACTGTCGAAAAATCTACGCAGAGCGTATCCACAACAAATCAACAACCGGCCGCCACCACTGATTCCAGCGATGGTGATAGCCCCACCCAAACCCCGAGTAATTCGATGAGTGATATTCAAGTGAGCGTGCCCGACATCGGCGGTGACAGCGCTAAAGTAATCGAGATATTGGTAAATGTCGGCGATCAGATCAAGCCGGAAGACCCACTTGTCACGTTGGAGAGTGATAAGGCCAGCATGGATGTGCCCAGCCCTTATGAGGGCGTGGTAAGTTCAATTGCGATTGCCGTTGACGAAGATGTCAACGAGGGTACAGTGCTGATGACATTAAGCTCGTCTGGCGCCGCGCAACCTGAAAAAATCGAGACAGCTCCTGAATCAGCCGAGGTAACTCCAGAGCCAGCTGAAACAGCTGCTGCACCAGCGGTGGCACAGCAACCGGCCGGTGCCGAGATTGAAGTCGCGATTCCGGATATCGGTGGGGATTCCGCCAAAGTGATTGAAGTGCTGGTAAGCGAAGGACAGCAAGTGGACGTGGAAGATCCATTGGTTACCCTGGAAAGCGACAAGGCAAGCATGGATGTACCCAGTTCTGCAGCGGGCATCATTAAGAGCATTGAAGTGCAGCTCGATCAGGAGGTCAGTGAGGGTGTAGTGGTAGTTAAAATTTCTTCTGCTGAGCCGAAACTGGAGTCCAGTAAACCCGACGCCGGTACAACAGACACTGACTCTGCACCCGCACCGGCTATCACGTCGGCGAGCAGCCCACCTGACTCTGCTCCCCCCCCCCCTCCTGCGGCCGTTGCCACCACCGGCAAATCTCATGCGTCACCTTCGGTACGCCGCTTCGCCCGTGAGCTAGGTGTCGGGCTGACAAGGGTTACTGCGACCGGACGCAAGGGGCGCATCAGTAAAGACGATGTGAAGAAATTTGTTAAGGGCGCGATGACCGCCGGGATCAGTGCGCCAGCCGCTGGCAGTACCTCGGGTATTCCAGCTGTGCCAGAAGTTGACTTCAGCAAGTTTGGTGAAATCGATGTGCAGCCGCTCAACAAAATTAAGCGCCTGACTGCTAAGAACCTGCATCGTTCATGGCTTAATGTTCCGCACGTAACACACCACGATGAATCCAACATCAATGACCTGGAATCATTCCGCAGGCAACTGAATAGTGAGAATGCCGATAACGAAAATTTCGTCAAATTGTCTCCCTTGGCATTTATCGTCAAGGCTGTGGTTCGGGGACTCCAGGCATATCCGCAGTTCAACAGCTCACTCGATTCCAGCGGTGAAAACCTCATTTATAAGAAGTACATGAATATCGGCATAGCTGTGGAGACACCCAACGGATTGGTGGTGCCGGTAATACGCGATGCTGACAAAATGTCGGTTTCAAAGATTGCCGCAACCATGAGCGAGTTGGCCGCCAAAGCCAGGGATAAAAAACTCAGCCCGGTCGACATGAGCGGGGCCTGCTTTACCATCTC
>JAHHOC010000191.1 GCA_018677115.1 Arenicella sp.
GGGTTACAGCGAGTGTAATGTCGGCGCCTGCCTCAATGTGAGTGCAGACCACCTGGGATTACGCGGCGTTGATACGCTGGAGCAGCTGGCAGAGATAAAGCGGGTTGTTGTTGAAATCGCTAAGGATTGTGTGGTGCTGAACGCTGATGACAATCTGTGCCTGCAGATGGCGGACTTCTGCGAAGCTGAAAATATCTGTTATATAACCATGAATCCCGGTCATGGGCTGGTGCGTGAACACATCCGTAGCGGCGGCATGGCGGTGGTGCTTGAGCACGGCATAAATGGCGACATGATCACCATCTATGACAAGGGAGCACACATTCCGTTACTGTGGACTCACCTGATTCCCGCCACTATCGAGGGCAAGGCCCTGCACAATGTGCAGAATGCCATGTTTGCAGCTGCGATAGCCTACAGTTTTGATACTTCGCTGGAAGACATCCGCCAGGGCCTGCGTATATTTGATACTTCGTTCTATCAGGCACCGGGCCGCCTTAATATCTATGATGAGCACCCGTTCAAGGTGATTCTGGACTATGCGCATAATCCAGCCGCAATCCAGACTATCACCGACCTCGCAACCCGCCTGGAGGTAAGGGGCAAACGCCGGGTGGTGGTGTCGATACCCGGTGACCGGCGTGATGAAGATATTATCGAGGCTGCTAAAATTGTCGCCAAGGGCTTTGACAGCTTTATCTGCAAGGCGGACGACAACCGGCGTGGACGCGGCGATGACGAAGTTCCGCAACTGTTGAAGAAGACCTTGCTCGAGGCAGGTATTGATGAACAGGCGATTAAAGTGATCCCATCGGAGGAGGACGCGGTAAACCAGGGTCTGGAGGACTGTAGCAGGGGTGATTTACTGGTAATTCTGGGAGATGAAATAACCCGCTGCTGGAAGCAAATTGTGCACTTTAATGAAGACCGGGAAAAAGCACCTCCCAGCGAGCCGCCCTCGCAGGATTTTCCGGAAAAACTCTATGAGCCGGTCGAGCAGAAATTCGAGCTGGAAGAGGGCCAGAGCATAGTTCATGACGATCGTGGAGTGCGCCTGGTGGTGGAAAGGGACGAGGATTCCGACTGATCGCTGCGGTTAACTGATTCACCTGATTTATTGCATTTAGAACATAATCGCGGGTAACAATGAAGTTAGAACTCGATGAGGTGCGTCGTATTACCGGGCCCAACCTGTTGTGGCAAAAACCCGGGGCGATGGTGGATGTTTTTATCGATGATATCGACAAGCAAAGCGTTGCCGAATGCTGGCAGAAGTGGGTGCAACAGTGTTTGTCGCAATTTGGCTGGCCGGACGAAAAATCAACCTATCGACTGCACGCGGACGGCGCCAATCTTGCCATCAGTGCGCCAATGGATGCCCTGTATACCGCTTGCGAAGTGGCCGAACTTGCGTGGGACTGCTGTGCCAGTGAATTGCAGCAAGATGAGCTTCCGGATTGGCAAGGGCGGCTTAAGCAGTTGCAGGTTGAGCTGGCGGAAGAAGTAAACCCTGCCTTACTGGAACTGCTTGCGGCCGCAGAACAAAGAGCGGTCTCCTGTCTCACAGATGATGATGAAGTGAGCCTGGGTCTTGGGACCACTGCCGAAGTGTGGCCAGTATCGGCCATTCCTGCTGTTGATGAAATCGACTGGGAGCAATACAAGGATATCCAGCGTGCTTTTATTACCGGCACTAACGGCAAGTCAACCAGCGTTCGCCTGGCCGCTGAGATTGCCCATGCTGCGGGAATCAATGCCGGTGTTACGTCGACTGATTTTATCAAAGTGGGTGACGTCATCATTGACCGGGGCGATTACTCCGGGCCCGGTGGAGCGCGCATGTTATTGCGCGACCGGCGCACCGAAATGGCATTTCTGGAAGTTGCCCGCGGCGGCATATTACGCCGTGGCTTGCCAGTCGATTTGGTAAACGCTGCGCTGGTGACCAACGTCGCCGCAGATCACCTGGGACAGTACGGCATCAATAATGTGCAAGAGCTGGCGCAGACTAAATTTGTGGTTGCCAGGGGCCTCAATGATAAGGGCGTGCTGGTAGTCAATGCCGATAATGAGCTGGTTGTTGCGCAGGCAAATGCAGGCGGCAAAACATTATGCTGGTTTAGTCTGGAGCAACACAATCCCTTGATCGAACAGGCTCTTAAGACCGGTGAGCGCGCGGTGTTCGTGCGTGAGGGGCAGTTAACCTATCATCACCGGGGTGAATATACTGAGTTGGCGGCGGTTAATGATGTGCCGATGACATTTGCCGGCGCGGCACGACACAATGTGCAGAACGCGCTTGGGGTTATAGGGCTATGTCGCGCCCTTGACCTGCCGTTTGCGGCCATAACCGAGGGCTTGCTGCGGTTCAGCAGCGATGCAGGGGATAACCCCGGGCGCGGCAACGTCTACGACGTGCAGGGCAGCAGGGTAATAGTCGATTTCGCACACAATGAACACAGTATGCGCGCGGTGGTGGATATGGTGGCAAATACGCCGGCCAATCACCGCATCGCTATGTTTGGTCACGCCGGTGACCGTACTGATGGTGAGATTCGCGATCTGACTAATGCTGTGTCCGATCTGCAGGCCGACCACTATATAATCACCGAGCTGGAGGATTATCTGCGCGGGCGTGAACTGGGTGACATGCCTGCGCTGGTGTCTGCTTGCCTGCGTGAGCGAGGGGTGGAAGACCACCAGATCCATGTAGCCCCGAATCCCGTAGAGGGGTCCAGATTGGCGACAAGCCTGGCTCAGCCCGGGGATTTGCTGTTGTTGTTTGTGCTGGATCAACGCACCGAAGTGCACGATTATCTGCTGTCTCTGCAACGCTGAGACAGCATTTTTAAGCCGAATAAAGCGCCTGTAGTTCCTCAGCCAGTACTCTAAATCCACGTTGCAGCCGGTCTGACGGCAGGGCATAGTTGATGCGCAGGCACTGCCGGGTATGCTCCCAGGCTGGGTCAATATCAATAAAGAACTCCTCGCCGGGAATCACATAGACGTGTCGGGCTTTGAGGCGGTGATACAGTTCATTGGTCGATATCGGCAAATCTTGCAACCACAGCCACAGAAAGAAAGCCCCCTCCGGTTTGTGCATCAGCACTGGCAGGTCAGCAAACTCACTGTGGAAAATTTCGATCGCGGTATCAAGACGCTTGCGGTAGAACGGCTTAATTATGGTCTCGGTGAGATTGGTGAGTTCATCATCTTCAATCATGCGGGTCATCAGCGATGCACCGATACTGTTAGGGGCCAGAGTGATAATGCCGCTTAGCGACGAGATTACGCGGGTCAGTTCCTCGCTGGCGATGACGATGCCGGTTCGCGCACCGGGCAATCCCAATTTGGACAGCGACATGCAGAAAATCGTGTTGTCACTCCAGGTGATATTGGCATCGGTGTAGATAACATTGGGGAACGGCTGGCCATAGGCGTTGTCCACAATCAGCGGAATGCCATTTTTTGAAGCCAGGGCCTGTAGCTTCGCCAGCTCTTTATCACTCACCACATTGCCGGTTGGGTTGGTAGGTCGCGACAGGCAGATGGCGGCGATATCATCGCCAATTTCCAGTTCGTCAAAATCAACCCGATACTTGAACTGTCTATTTTCCAGCATTTCTATCCTGGGTCGTCGTGAGGCAAACATATCTTCACTCAGCCCCGAATCAGCATAGCCGACATATTCGGGGGACAGAGGGAACAGGATTTTTTTAAATGACCCATCGCCCATGTCACCTGCAAGCGCATTGAACAGGTAGAAAAAACTGTTCTGGCTGCCATTGGTTAAGGAAATATTATCCGCTGTCAGGTTCCAGCCGAACTGTTCATTGAGAAACTGGCTGAATACGTCTAGAAACGTGGTTTCGCCCTGCGGCCCATCGTAGATGCCGACCATTTTTTCGAACAGTTTGTTTTCAATCAACTCCTCCATTTCACGACCGAACAACGCCTGTGCCTCGGGAATGAAAGCCGGGTTGCCACCTCCCAGCATGCACAGGTCAGGATGGTTTGATGCATAGGCTTCGCCGAGGTCAACCATCAACTGGTTGATGCCTGACTGGCGTGAAAACTTTTGCCCGAATTTAGATAGTTTCATTGCTCTGTGTATAAATTGCGGCTCGCAACCTGCGTCGTCGTTGGTTAAGATTAGGCATCGATTAAACGCTACCTGCGGCATCGACGCAACCGGCATTTGGACATGACAGAAAAAATGATAATTGCCCTCGATCAGGGTACTACCAGCTCACGGGCAGTGTTGTTTAACCACGATGCCGACATAGTCGACGTGTCACAAGCGGAATTCACCCAGCACTTTCCAAAACCCGGCTGGGTGGAGCACGACGCCAGCGAAATCTGGGATTCACAGTTTGGTGTGTTGCAACAGCTGGTGGCTAATAACCAGCTAAGGCCGGATGATATTGCGGCAATAGGCATCACCAATCAACGCGAGACCGTAGTGGTGTGGAACCGCCGCACTGGTGAACCATTGTGTAATGCAATCGTGTGGCAGGATCGCCGGACTGCGGCACGCTGTGATGAACTGGAGGCCTCAGGCTGGGCGGACAAGATACAGGCTAAAACAGGCCTGGTGATTGATGCCTACTTTTCCGGCACCAAGCTTGAATGGATATTGAATAATGTCGAGGGTGCAAGGGCGCAGGCGGAGTCAGGTGACCTGCTGTTTGGCACCGTCGACAGCTGGGTAATCTGGAAGCTCACTGACGGTGCAGTGCACGCAACCGATGCCAGTAATGCCTCGCGTACCCTGCTGTTCAATATCAATACCGGTGATTGGGATGATGAGCTACTTGAGCTGTTGTCAGTCCCACGTTCGATGCTGCCCGAAGTCAGGGACAGTTCGGGGGATTTTGGCAGTGTCAGCTTCCAGGGTGCTGACGTGCCCATCGCCGGTGTTGCCGGCGATCAGCAGGCGGCGCTGTTCGGGCAAACCTGCTTTAGCAGGGGCATGGCGAAAAATACCTATGGTACCGGCTGCTTCATGTTGATGAATACTGGTAGCGAACGCATTGACAGCCATTGTGGTCTGCTCAGCACAGTGGCATGGCGGTTGCAGGGAAAATTAACCTATGCGCTTGAGGGTAGCGTGTTTATCGCCGGTGCCGCCGTGCAGTGGTTGCGTGACGAACTGGAGTTCTTTGACAACGCCAGCGATAGCGAGGCACTGGCCCTGCAAGCCAACCCTGAGAGCGATGTAGTGGTGGTGCCGGCATTTGCTGGTTTGGGTGCACCGCATTGGGATATGTATGCGCGCGGCGCTATTTTCGGCTTGACCCGTGATTCAGGGCGGGCGGAGATTGCCAAGGCCACACTACAGTCGCTGGCTTTTCAGACATTTGATGTGCTGCAGGCTATGCAGCAGGACAGCGGCATTGAAATGAGCGCATTGAACGTAGACGGCGGTGCAATTGCCAATGACTTTTTGGCGCAATTTCAGGCGGATGTGCTGCAAACTCCGGTTATCCGGCCCAAGGTACTCGAGTCCACAGCACTCGGTGCGGCCTATTTGGCGGGCCTGTCAGTGGGCTATTGGCAGCAGGCCGATTTGGAGCGGGTTCGCGACATTGATAAACAGTTTGAACCGCGCAGCGAACATCGCGAAGTTGCGGCGCTGCTCAAGCAATGGCACAAAGCGGTTGAGCGGAGCAAGCAGTGGATTGATGCGGATGAGTAGCACGCTTGAAGAGTTACAGGTCAAGGTGGCTTTTCTGGAAGACACAATGGCCAAAATCAGCGAGGAATTCTACCTGCAACAAAAGGAACTGCTGGAACTGAAACAGCGACATGCGGCGCTGGTAGATAAGTTGCGTAACACTCAAACGACAGACAGTGAGGCGACCGGCGCCGAGCATGAAACACCACCGCATTATTAGCGCCACACACTCATAATTACTATATAAAACAATAAGATAGTGTGGTTTCATAGATTGCCAAATGAAGCAGGACAAAATACTGTTGACATATACAGTAATACTGTATAAATTATCAGCTATTCAACAAATAGCCCAATAGACCTTACTGAAGGAGAACACAATGGACGACAACAAACAGAAAGCGTTGCAGGCAGCGCTCACGCAAATTGAACGGCAATATGGAAAAGGCTCGGTCATGCGGATGGGCGATTCCGACTTGGGTGCCGGCATTGAAGCCATACC
>JAHHOC010000214.1 GCA_018677115.1 Arenicella sp.
GGCCAGGAATGCATGATTGTCGCCAATGACGCGACCGTAAAAGGTGGTTGCTACTACCCGACCACGGTAAAAAAACAGCTACGCGCGCAGATGATCGCCGAACAAAACCACCTGCCCTGCGTCTACCTGGTTGATTCCGGCGGTGCTAACCTGCCACGCCAGGATGAGGTATTTCCGGATCGTGACGATTTCGGCCGATCGTTTTTTAACCAGGCCAATATGTCTGCCAAAAATATCCCGCAAATCGCGGTGGTCATGGGTTCCTGCACTGCCGGTGGTGCCTACGTGCCAGCGATGTCCGATGAAGCAATCATGGTGCGCAATCAGGCCACTATCTTCCTGGCCGGCCCCCCGCTGGTCAAGGCGGCCACCGGTGAGGTGGTGACCGCCGAGGAGCTAGGCGGCGCCGATGTGCATTGCCGCGAATCCGGGGTGGCCGATCACTATGCGCAGAACGATCATCACGCGCTGCATCTGGCGCGCAACTCGCTTGCCCGGCTGAACCGCAAAAAGCCCGAGCAACTGGAACGCCTGCCCAGCAAGGAACCATTGTACGACCCGAGGGAACTATATGGCATTGTGCCGCAGGATATGCGCCAGCCATTTGATGTGCGGGAAGTGATCGCGCGGATTGTCGATGGCTCCGAATTTGATGAATTCAAAGCACTGTTCGGCACCACCCTGGTCTGTGGTTTTGCCCGCATCCACGGCTACCCCGTGGGTGTGATTGCCAACAATGGCATTCTGTTCAGCGAGTCCTCGCAGAAAGGCGCCCATTTTATTGAGCTTTGTGCGCAACGGAAAATCCCGCTGGTGTTCCTGCAGAACATCACCGGATTTATGGTGGGCAAACAATATGAAGCCGGCGGTATCGCCAAAAATGGTGCCAAGCTGGTGACTGCTGTGGCCACCGCGCAGGTACCCAAATTCACTGTCATTATCGGCAATTCCTATGGTGCCGGCAATTATGGTATGGCCGGGCGTGCCTATGACCCGCGCTTCCTGTTTATGTGGCCGAATGCCCGTATCGGGGTAATGGGCGGCGAACAGGCGGCGGGCGTTCTGGCGCAGGTCAAACGGGCCCAGAAAGAAGCCGCCGGCGAGGAGTGGAGCGAGGCAGAAGAAGCCGCCTTCAAACAACCGTTAATTGACGAGTACGAAGCACAGGCACACTCCTGGTACGCCTCCGCGCGAATCTGGGATGATGGCGTGATTGATCCGGCCGACACACGTCAGGTTCTCGGCCTGTCTATCTCGGCTGCATTAAACTGTGAAATAGAAGACACCCGTTTTGGTGTGTTCAGGATGTAAGCATGGGCGAAGTAATCAAAGTAGCACAGGATCAGCGCGGCGTAGCGACCATCACACTGAACCGGCCGCAAATCAATAATGCCTTCGATGATGTCACCATTGCTCGGCTGAATGAAGAGTTCGACCGGCTCGATGCGGACAACTCGGCGCGCATCGTGGTGCTGGCTGCCGAGGGAAAGGCTTTTTCTGCCGGCGGCGACCTGAACTGGATGAAGCGCATGGTCAATTACGATCATGAGGAGAATATGGCAGACGCCGGCAAATTGGCTGCATTGATGTACAAACTGAATTTCATGTCCAAGCCCACGGTCGCGCGGGTGCAGGGTGCGGCCTTTGGCGGTGCCGTTGGGCTGGTCAGTTGCTGTGACTTTGCCATTGGCAGCACGCAGGCCAGCTTCAGCCTCAGCGAAGTGAAAATCGGACTGGCACCAGCCACCATTGCCCCCTATGTGGTGGCGGCGATTGGCCAGCGCGCCGCACGCCGCTATAGCCTCAGTGGTGAGCGCTTTAATGCGCAAACGGCGCTGGAATTGGGCCTGCTGCACCAGGTGGTGGACAAAGGCGAACTGGACAGCGCGCTGGGTACGCTACTTGATACCTTACTCGCCAATAGCCCCCAGGGCATGCGCATTGCCAAGCAATTGATTCTTGAGGTCGATGGCAAGGCAATTGATGAGTCGGTAACGAGAAGAACTACCGAGGTAATCGCAGATCTGCGTGCATCCGGGGAAGGCCAGGAAGGATTGGCCGCCTTCCTGGAAAAACGCGCTCCCGATTGGAACATAACCGGCGACAAGTAATCCATTATGTTTAGCAAAATACTGATAGCCAACCGCGGTGAAATCGCTTGCAGGGTGATCTCAAGCGCACGCAAAATGGGTATCCGCACTGTGGCGGTGTATTCCGATGCGGACCAGGATGCGATGCACGTCCACATGGCCGATGAAGCCATACATATCGGCGCGGCTGCCTCGGCAGAATCCTATCTTCGCGGCGACGCGGTGATCGATGCCGCTCGTCGGACAGGGGCCCAGGCGATTCACCCGGGTTACGGCTTCCTGTCCGA
>JAHHOC010000231.1 GCA_018677115.1 Arenicella sp.
TGACTATCCCGGCCGCTCGATTCGACGTGTGTTACGGCATGTTAATGAACTGAACAAGAAAAACAGCCGGGGTGAGAGTATGGTACGTATTCACACGGTTGGTTTTCCGGTTCATCTGCGCGGCAAACCGGGGATTTCCAGTGGCGCTATGCGATACGCTTCTTTAATGCGCGAACTGGCCGAGCAAAACAACGGTGTTTTTATAGGTACAAGTAATGTCAACTAGAGCAGTAAAATCCATTCGTACAACGCTGGTTTTGCTTTGTGCCGGCCTGCTCAGTGCCTGTGCCAGTTCAGTGGTGGTGACTGGAAACATCCCCACGCCCTTGATTCCAAAATTACCGCTGACTGCGACCATGACTTACAGCGATGAATTCAGGCGCTATAATTATGAAGAAAAAGAAAAGGGCCGCGCGCTGAAAAACCTTGAATTTGGTAAGGCGCAAGTGTCGATGTTTAATAGTGTGTTCCGCCATATTCTCACGCTGGTTGATGAAGCGGAATCCGGGTCAAAACAGTTTGATTTGCGCATTGCACCTCAACTGCTGGATTTCCAGTACAGTGCGCCACGCGACACCAAGTTGAATTTGTATGAAGTGTGGTTGAAATACCGCCTGAGAATAACCGATGCTCAAGATGGGGAAATTGCAGACTGGGTCGTCAAAGGCTACGGTAAAACACCTACAGCAACCCTGTCTTCTGCAGGCACAGCTTTTAACTCTGCAACCAATATTGCGTTGCGCGATGTGGGGGCCCAACTGTCAATCGGTTTTGCGCGTCAGGACGCGATCGCCAAGTTACTTGACGCAAAAACCGCCAAACCCGGCGCTGATGAATCGGTGGTTGAATCTGCGCCGCTAACCGGCCAGGCCGAGGTGAACTAGTATGCGAACAATATTCAGGGCAATCGTAGTTGTGATCATGTTTTGCTTCACTGCCGCCTGTACTACGATAAATGTGGATCATGTTCAGCTTGAAGACGATCTGGATATTCGAAGTGGTGATGCAATAGTTGTGCTGGGGCGGCATCACTCAGCTGAGTTTGAAACCGAACCCAGTTTAATTCGCTGCATAGGTGGCAAATTAAAACGTAGTACCAGAAACGTCAGGATTATTCCCGAAACCGAGTTTGTAGATATGTTTTACCCGTGGTTTGAGGCGCGTACTGCTCCGATAACGCCGGCGCGGCTAAAAGTCGTGTTGGACCAACCGCAGGTCGCACAACGAATTGCTAACCTGAATGTCCGTTACTTTGTCTGGGTCGAAGGTTCCACTGAGCGCACTGGCTCAGCCGGGAGTATGACTTGTTCAGTCGGCCCCGGCGGCGGCGGGTGCTTCGGGTTTGGTACCTGGGAGGATACCAGTGAATATGAAACGGTGATCTGGAATATCGAGGAGTTCAAGGAAATTGGAAGGATAAGCACAGACGCCGTAGGCACCAGTTATATGCCTGCTTTTATTGTTCCCATTCCCCTGCTGGCTATGGTTGAAGGCGATGCCTGCAAAGGCATGGCCAACCAGCTGGTGCGATTTTTTAATTCTGAGGGTACCAGCCTCAAGAAACTTCCATGATCTAATTGATCTTGTCAGATGTTCCATGTAGCAAAAGTTGGCATCCGCCTGATTATCGTCGCAATCATTGCTGTTGGCATGACCATGCCTGTAGTGGCTAAAAGTAGTAAGGCAGAAAAAATTCACAACCAGATCATCGCGCAAACTCCCATCTATGATGATCCTGAATTAAGTGCGTTCGTTGACCGTGTCGGGCAAACGCTAGCCAGGAATAGCAACCAACCTGATGTTGCATTCAAGTTCTTTATCCTGGATGACCCGGGCATAAATGCTTTCACACCGGGATTCGGGCTGATTTATATGAACCGCGGCCTTATAACCTACATGACTTCAGAGGGACAGTTGGCGGCGGTTCTGGCACATGAAATAGCGCACAACACTGAACGGCACCTGTCGCGACGAAAATCAGCTGAAATCTGGAATTGGCTGGCCTCGGCAGCAGGCACGATATTAGCCGGCAATCGGGGGGTGGGGCAGGCCATCGGCATCAGCAATCGTGCCCGTATAAACAGCTTCGGGCGGGAATTGGAACTTGAGGCTGACGAACGGGGTGCGGAATATATGTATCGGTCA
This sequence comes from Arenicella sp., assembly GCA_018677115.1. GTDB lineage: Bacteria > Pseudomonadota > Gammaproteobacteria > Arenicellales > Arenicellaceae > Arenicella. The sequence goes on from JAHHOC010000231.1 coordinate 2,146, forward strand.
AACTATGATCCTGAAGAGATGCTGGGCATGTTATCGATTCTCAAAGATCAGGAACGGTTCCGCGATTTAAAGAGCCTGGAAGGCGGAGGCGATGCGACCTACCACGGCGTTTTTTCATCCCATCCGCGTGGCGACAAGCGTTTACAGGAAGTAGTGCGCAAAGCCGGCACCCTGCCACCGGGTGAGAGTTTCCGTGGGCGCGATACAATGCGTGAAATGCTGGATGGCGTAGTTGTAGGAACCAACTTTACCGGCAATACGGTGGCGGGTTATCAGCGCTTCGTCAACAAGAGCCTGGGGATTACTTTCCTCTATCCGGAAACCTGGACGAAGACCGTTAAGGGCAGCAAAATCATCCTCAAAGATGCCGACAAGACAGTGCAGCTC
>JAHHOC010000227.1 GCA_018677115.1 Arenicella sp.
CAATGTGAGCGAAGAAAAAGCAGACCACAAATTATCCCTCGAGGGTACCAGACAGAACAAGCGCTTCTGGTCGTGGCTTTTGTTCGCTGTAATTTTGGTCGCTTTCTTAGTTATTCCGCTGCTCAGCCTTTTCAACGATGATGCCGCCGCAGTGCTGCGCAATTCACCCTTGCCATCAGACAATTCATGGACTTCCGGCGAACTGTCGCCAGCCCATCAAATTCCAGACCTGAACCAGAACTGCGACGCATGTCACGTTGATGCGTTCGTGATGGTGCAAGACGAAACCTGCCTGGCCTGCCACTCCGACACCAGCCACCACTTTGACACCATGGTTCATGATGTCAGTAAGCTGGAGGGAGAACGGTGCGCAAGTTGTCACCGCGAACACAATGAACCACCCGAGATTGTGCATCAGGATGATCGCATGTGTACGACGTGCCACGCTGATATGGCAGCCAGCGGTGCGGTAACTACAGAATTACGCGACGTAGACAGTTTTGGTCAGGAACAGAGCCGCGGCAGCGGTTCAGCTCCGCACCCCGCGATTCGGGTCTCAATGCTGGTTCCAAGTGGCGAGGCAGATGCCACTACCTGGGAAATGTTACGTTTCGATTTAGCACAGCAACCAGAGGAAAAATCGAATCTGATATTTCCCCATGATGTGCATCTTGATCCGGCCGGAATTGAGTCACCGGAGGGGGAAACGGTGCTTGGCTGCAGCGACTGTCACGTGACAGATGACGCGGGCAAACTAATGTTACCGATCTCGATGGAACAGAATTGCCGCAGCTGTCATACCCTTGTGTTCGACCCGGCAGCGCCGGATCGCGAGGTTCCACATGGCGATCCCGATACGGTGCTGCTCACTCTTGAGGAATACTACTCGCGCCAGTACCTGTTGAATAGCCTCGGACGCCAACCAACTGTGCAAGAAGTGAAAACATTCATGTTGCGGCGGCCCGGGCAAAACGTACAACGCCGTGTTGAACAGAAAGCAGACCTGGCCAGCCCGTGGGGCAAAGCAAGAAGTGTGGCGCAGGAAATCTTTGAGCGCACAACCTGTAAAACCTGTCATGAAGTCAGCGTTGATGAATCCGGTACCCACCTATCTCCATGGCGGGTAAATCCGATCCGGATAACCGAGCAGTGGATGCCAAAAACAGATTTCGACCATTACAGTCATCGCTTGTCGGACTGCGAAGTCTGCCATTCTGCCAGCACTTCCACAGAGAGCAGCGATGTATTGATGCCGGATCTCCCGGTTTGCGAGGCGTGCCACACTGGCGCCAGAACGCATGAGGTCAAGTTGCCCAGCAACTGTATTTCCTGTCATCAGTTTCACCTGCCTGACCAACGCCCCTGGGGAGATTCAGTACAGCTGGACACACAACAAGCCGCTGCCACAAATTAACCAACGACCAGATACCCCCTATGAAAAGCAATACAAGACTCCGAAAATCAACAACCGGCTTATTGTTCACCCTGCTGGCCGGACTGCTGTCAACCACTTCGGCCGTAGCACAGGTGGCGCTGAATGCTGACGAAGTAAGGCGCGTAATCGGCCAAGCTGTCAGTGAGGCGAAAGCTCGCAGTGCCCCCGCGACTATCGCGGTTGTAGATCGTCCGGGAAATGTACTCGCGGTATATCAGATGGCAGGGGCTAATCCAGGTGCGTTAATTTCCTCTCAACGCGGAATTCCGGTGGGTAATGGCCTGGAGGGCGTCCAGGTACCCGCCACTTTCGCAGCCATTGCCAAGGCGATTACCGGAAACTACCTTTCCAGTGGCGGTAATTCTTTCAGTACCCGCGTTGCCAGCCAGATCGTACAGGAGCATTTCAATCCGGGCGAATTTAACCAGCCCGCTGGCCCGCTATTCGGCGTTCAGTTCAGTCAGCTTCTGTGTTCTGACCTGACGGTCAAAGGCAGCACTCAGGGGCCAAGTGCTTCCCCTCTTGGGCTATCCGCAGATCCGGGCGGTTTTCCGCTTTATAAGGGCGGCCAGGTAGTGGGCGGTGTGGGTGTGATTGCCGATGGTCTGTATTCACTGGATCCGACTATTTCCGATATTGAGCAATCCACCGATGAATTAATTGCCCTGGCCGGTACGCGCGGGTTTGACGCACCACCGGTACTGCGGCAAGTAAGTCTTGACGGGAAACTAATACGCTACTCGTATGCGGTCATTATTTACATTCTTAGCAGCAATGG
>JAHHOC010000253.1 GCA_018677115.1 Arenicella sp.
AAATAGCGGTGTTAACAATCCGATATACAGATCCAACCCGACCTGCCGCGACCATAATATTTCGTTCATGCGCTTCAGGCTGGTAAAGAAATTTTCTTGCGCACTGACCTTAAGGCTGTAAATGGTAAACAGCAACAGAATCAGCCAGATCAGCGGCTTACCATACGGATAGGGCCCGTCACTTAAAAACAGCGGCTCACCAGAATGGGTACTCATGGCTATTATCACAAACGCGAAATATGCCAGCCATAAAAAATTTCGTTTAATTGTTTTTGCCAGATCAGTCATTCTTGTTTAACCCTCCTGCTGTTAGTGCCCAAATATACTGTGTTGGTTGATTCGCCACCGGTGTATGGATTAGAAAATCGTACAATAATCGATTCCACATCGCTGAACACAGCCGCCAGCAAATCACTGAATTGCGTGTCTGGAAGTTCGTTGGACCACAAACCGTATTCGCCACCGTCGACTATTTTGTCGGCCATTCGTATTAACGAGGATTGCCGGTAGAAGCCCTGATTGGTTTCATCCAACCAATGACTGGGTGAGTGATCAATATCCAACAATACCGCATGAACCTTTTCATTGTCTAAAAACCCGGCGGTGTCCGCAGTGGCTATGGCAAAAAAGTCACCCTGTATCAGTTGACTACGCGGGTCGACCGCCAGCACATCACCGACCGGCAATAGTCCATCGCGGTGCCAATCGATTACCGGCTGCATCACATCGATAATTCGCAGCGATTGAACTGCATCGTCGCGCAATGCAGTTACTGCGGTATAACCGAGACCAAGACCACCCACCACGACATTCAGGTCCCTGTCATATCCATTGCTTTTCAATTTCTCGAGTCCGAGTGTCGCCAGTTGTTGCTCGGCTTCGACGAACAGGCTGGACATTAGAAACTCATCGCCCAACTTCACTTCAAAGATCAGTTGGTTGTCGAGCCTCGGCTCAGAGCGCTTACGCAGGCTTATCTCACCCATTGGGGTTTGCTGCCAATCCAGTTCTTCAAATACGGGTTGCATTGTGCTGATACCGAGTCAGGTAAACGAGTAGACGAGAAACGCACCAAAGGAGAAGGCCACAGCCCCGCTAACACGCCCAAGGGGTTTAACCAGCGACAGTGCCCAGTTCATCAAACGTTTGAAGTTATTACGTCCGACCACTGCCAACGTGATCGCTGCCACTACTGACAACCAGCCTATAATCTGTATCAGCAGCGGAAATCTTGACAGGGCTGCCTGTGAGATAAGCAAATAACCGAGCGTCAACCGGGCCAGCACCGCTGCGACCTGCAGTCCCGGGCGGTCCAGCGCATTCCTCAGCGGAGCAAATATAGATTCTGGATTAGCCAATATTACGCAACCCGCAATCATCAGCATCAATCCAAAAACAATGATTAATCCAATCAGCATAATGAATCCGGTTGGTAGCTTGGATTTTCCATCATACTACTGTGCGTGTAATGCGCCACAATAATTTGCCACGATCCCGCTCGCATGCCGATGCCGTCGCCGCATATTTCAAATGTCATGTGCCACGGTTGAAATCATCCGGGTCAACGCTACACTACACAGCATGATTCAATTCGACAAGCTCTCGATCAGGCGCGGTGAAACCCTGCTGTTTGACAACGCCAGCCTGCAAATACACCCGGGACAGAAAGTTGGCTTAACCGGTGCTAATGGTTGTGGAAAATCGAGCCTGTTTGCAGCTTTGCGGCATGAATTGGTGATCGACAGCGGTGACATCAGCGTTCCTGCTGACTGGATGATTGCGCATGTAGCACAGCAAGCACCCGCCGGCGACCGGGAAGCAATTGAATACGTCCTGGATGGCGATGCCGAATGGCGCGACCTCGACAACCGTATCCAACACATCGATGATCCTGACTATGTAAAACACCACTCACGCTATGAGGAAATCGGCGGGTACGCTGCGCGCAGCAGAGCAGCACAATTGCTGAACGGACTCGGCTTCAAGGCAGAGGAGATTAACCGGCCGGTCCAACAATTTTCCGGTGGCTGGAGAGTACGCCTCAATGTGGCTAAAGCGTTAATGTGTCGATCGGACTTGCTGTTACTTGATGAGCCGACAAATCATCTAGACCTTGACGCGGTATTGTGGCTGGAAAAATGGTTGAAGAACTACCCGGGCACGCTGATTTTAATTGCTCATGATCGTGACTTTCTCGATCAGTTGACAACTCACACCCTGCATATTGAAAATCAGCAGGCACGCTTATACAAAGGAAATTATTCGGCGTTTGAGAAAATACGCACTGAACAGTTAGCGAGCCAGCAGACTCAGTACGCCCGGCAGCAGCGCGAGATCGAGCACATGCAAGATTTTGTACGTCGCTTCAAGGCCAAGGCCACCAAAGCCAGGCAGGCGCAAAGCAGGCTAAAGGCATTGGAGAGAATGGAGCGTATTGTTCCGGCGCATGTGGACTCGCCATTTAGCTTTTCAATTCCACAGCCAGAGAAAAATCCCAGCCCGCTATTGAGCTTGCATGATGCCAGCGTTGGCTATAACGATACTGCGGTAATCGAGCACATTGAATTCTCCATGTCCCCTGGCGACCGTATCGGGTTGATCGGGCCCAATGGCGCCGGTAAGTCAACCCTGATCAAATTGTTGGCAGGTGAACTTAAATTGATCGAAGGGAACTATCACTCCTCCAGGGAAATCAACATAGGTTATTTTGCGCAACACCAAATCGAACAGCTGCAGATGGACCATAGTCCGCTTGAACACCTGAAGTTGGTCGACGATGAATGCAATAACGGTCAAGCTACAGAAAAGCAGTTGCGCCGATACCTGGGTAGCTTTGGATTCAGCGGTAACAAAGCAACCAGTAAAGTTGCGCCATTTTCCGGCGGCGAAAAATCACGTCTGGCGCTGGCGCTGATCTGCTATCGGCGACCCAACTTGCTGCTGCTGGATGAGCCCACCAACCATCTCGATCTAGAGATGCGTCAGGCACTGGCTGTTGCGTTGCAGGACTATCAAGGTGCTGTAGTCCTGGTCTCGCACGATCGGCATTTGCTAAAAGTAAATTCAGACAAGTTGATCCTGGTTACAGATGGTCGTGCAACCGAGTTTCATGGCAGCGTCGACGACTATCCAAAGTGGTTGGCAGAACACAAAAGAGGTATCAATGATGTGCAAACCTGTAATGCTGAACAAGCGGTAAAACCGGATCGCAGTGCTCAGGCAAGAAAGGCTAAAAAACGGCTTGAAGCCGAACGGCGCAATGAACTGAAACCATTAACTGGCCGCATCAAGCGCGCTGAACGGGTACTGGAAAAGCTCGGCGCCGAAAAAGACCAGATTGATTCCCTGCTGGCGGACACCGCGCTTTATACTGAAGAAAATAAAGATCAATTAAAACAATTGCTTACCGATCAAGCCTATTTGCATAAAGAACTTCATAGTGCCGAGGAAGATTGGATGAAGGCGACCGAAGCCTATGACAATCTGGCCAAGACAATGAACGAGGCAAGCAGTTGATGCGACTCCACCCGGACGTGCCGTCGGGCCCGGATACTACTGATGTATTGGGTTGCAAACAGTGCGAATATGCAACCTGTGATTAACCCTGCACCAAGTTAAATAATCGAACATGACAACAAAGCCCGTTATAGCAGTAGTCGGCGCAGGCAGCCTTGGAGTTGCGCTGGCCAATTTACTCGGGCTCAACGGCTACCGGATTTTACTCGGCAGCAGGAACCCCTCTGCCAGCTCACAAAAATTGAACAGGTTATTTGCTTCGCAGGCGAAAAAATTTGAATTGCTTACTCCAACGCAAGCCGTGTCGCAAAGCGACATTAACCTGCTCACCATCCCGGATAAGCAGATTTCCAAAGTCTGTGATGAATTGTTGCCGCACTTCAGGCGCGGTTGTTGTGTTGCGCATTGTGCCGGCTCGCTCGACAGTACGGAACTGGCCAGTGCGAAAT
>JAHHOC010000269.1 GCA_018677115.1 Arenicella sp.
GCGATACCCCTTCCTTCATTGCTTCAAGTGTACGGGTGCTCTCATGCAAACCGAACAGGCCGGTGAACGATGCGGTAAGCGCGGTCAGCACCGATTCATTGGTACCAAAAAAGGTGATGGCCTGCTTATATACTCTTTCCTTGGCGCTATTGGTCTGCATAAGCCTGGCCATGATAACTTCGGAAGTGTTGTAGCTCACGGTCAGGTTGTCAGAAATGTCTTTGGCCACCTGGTAGCGGTCTTCGGCATACTGCAGATCACGCATGCGCTCATCGCGCGTAAGCTCGAGCTTGGCCCGCTCTGCCAAATCCTCGCCCTCGTAGGCACTGACGGTCTGGTTGGCTTGTTGTAAGGCACCCCGTGCACTATTCCATATCGCCTCGCCCTGACGCAAAACATCAAGTGCATATATTTCTGCCTGCTTGATGGCACCACGAAAGTCCTGATAGGCCTCCAGAATGACGCGCTCGCGTTCAATCTGATCTCTTGAATCGTCGGCCACTTCAAGATAGCTGTCCTTGATTTTATCGAATCTGGAGGCAATATCACCACGGGTCACTTTCATCCATACATTATTGATACGCTCAAACGTATCCACCTTGCCGTCCTCCAGTTGATCCACCATTCGTTTAGCGTCACTTCGAATTGAGTTAAACGCCTCGGTTATCTCTTCGTAGCGCTCCCCCACACGCATCTCGGAAACCTGTTCACGCACGATATCATTAAACACCGACGCCTGACTCAGGGTTCGTGCAATCGCCACTATCTTGGCCTCATCAATATCGGTCAGTTTTTCCAGCAGCACCACCACCGGTGCCTCATCGACCTGTTCAGGCATCAGCCCGAGATCCCGGACTTGCGACAGAGCCTTGTCCAAATAGTTAAAAGTTGTGGTGCTCATTCAGCTTCCTCCTGCGCGATGACGCAGTATCTGGTTGAGTTTGAATTCAGGGCCGTCCAATGTAACCAACCGAGCCAACAAATTCAAATATGTGTGGATGTGCTTTATGTTGAGGCAGCCTTGCTAACAACTCGAACTATCAAGTGATGAGGAGTCAGCGCCAACGGGCTCGACGGTAACTCCGGCACAGCACCCTGATATCCGCGCCGTGACAAATTTGTGTCGTCGATATCAGACCCTGCTACAACCAAATTCAATAACCGCGTGGAAAGCGAATTAGGTTATAGTCCAATATCGGCAATCAGTCGTTCCAGTTATCCACACATTCTGTGGATAACATTGTGTACAAAACGCACCATGGCCAATGACTGCAAGACCTGAGGCAAATTGCTTAATTTTTAATCATCTCGTTTAACGTATATATTTCAGTATGTTACAAGCCATGATTGGCAACTAAAAGTAACTATGCTCACTAATTTGCAATGTTTGTCGACGCCTCCGCCAACCTGTGCACAACTTGGGGCGACAGGCGTTACCATCTAACCTCCGACAGTTCAATCATTTTCATGCAGTCAATCGGTTTTATAAAAAGAATGCTGGTTATTTGTTACGATTCTTTGCTTCTGGCTGGTGTGCTTTTTCTTTCTGCACTGTTTTTCCCACTGCTTCCAGATGGATTTGAATTCTCCATGGCGGGCAAGCTGGTCAAAGGCACGTACTTATTGGGAATAAGTTTTGTATTTTTTGGCTGGTTCTGGACTCATGGCGGCCAGACACTTGGAATGCGCGCCTGGAACCTCTACCTGGTGAAGGCCGATGGGAAATTCATAAACTGGCGCACCGCATTCATTCGTTTCGCCGTGGCGATTGTCTCTTGGGTGGCATTAGGCCTCGGTTTTACCTGGATACTGCTGAACAAGAGGAATCGCAGCTGGCACGACATTGCTTCCGGATCTCAAATAGTCTTCGTAGACAGGCAACTCCGGGGGCAAACCTGAGAAATCCGGCCTGTCGCCGTTTCAGACAATTCTACGAATCATTCCCACACTGAGCATGAACACCAGTAAGGTAGGAGCCACTGCCCCCAGCAGCGGCGGAATTCCAAATAAAGGCACAAAATAACTAAACGATTTATTTAATATAAAAAACCCCAGTCCTATCATAATCCCGCTGAACAAACTCCTGCCCAGACTGCCGCTGCGGATATCTTTAAACACAAATGGCACAGCC
>JAHHOC010000291.1 GCA_018677115.1 Arenicella sp.
GTCAAACGCACCCGGGCTACCTTACGCAGCGCCGAATTCGGTTTCTTTGGCGTGGTTGTATAAACCCGCGTGCAGACACCTCGGCGTTGAGGGCAAGCCATCAACGCAGGAACGTTTGATTTTTGAACCTGCTTCTTGCGCGGGTTTCGTACTAACTGATTAATAGTTGGCATAAATTTTTCTATAATTAAAGCTGCTGAAACCCAGCATTTACGCGGTTTTCGGCCGACAAAAGAGCCGCGATTCTAGGGACTGGCACGGGCAAAGTCAAGGCGGTGCTAGACTTTAATTCGCACTGTATTCCCGAGTAATCCCGGAGCACTTTCGTTATGTTGCTAAATTGACTGAAAACGTAATATTTTCAGTCAGTTACCGTCTTACCAAAGAGGCTGGTTCAATACTCAAAACAGGTCAAAGGCAGTAACGATCGTTCAGTGGGCGCGATTCTATGCTCGATATGCCTGATTTGCAAGACAAAATGGCCGTAAAAAGTGACAAATCCGGTAGATTATCTAATGCCCACTACGAATCACGGCGAACCGCGCTGAAATCGGCTTTAGACCAGGTATTTGCTCATTAAATCCACTGCGATGGGAGTGATGGAAGCAATCAGCAATATGGCCATTGCAACGTTAAAATACCTCAGATAACGGGGATTGGTGAAAATGCGTTGCAGGAATCGACCGAGAAACAGCCAGCTTCCTGCACAGGGAAATGTTAAGACAAAAAACACTGCACCAATTACCAGAATTTGCTGGTGAATATCAATGTCACCCACGGTGAATGTTGCTATTGCGCTAGTGCCCATGATCCAGGCTTTCGGGTTTACCCATTGAAACAGGGCAGCCTGCAGAAACGTCAGCGGTTTGGTATGTACACTCTGTGATGGATCGGGAGCGGCATTGGCAATCAGCCAGGAAAGATAGATTAGATAAGATATGCCGAGTACTTTGATCCCCTCATGCAATAGCGGATAGGACTCGAACAAATAACCAAGGCCGAAACCGATCGCGAAAAACATCGCCGGGAAGCCAAAGCAAATACCCAGCAAATGCGGCAGGCTGGCGCGCACTCCGTGGTTGAGCCCGGATGCCATGATCATGATGTTGTTGGGGCCCGGCGTAATGGCAGCAGTAAAGGCGAACAGGGTTAGTGCCAGTATCGTGTCCATGATTGATTGAAAGGGAATAAAATTCCGAGTTAACGCCAACCGCCAACTGCCACGGCGATGCGGTCATAGCGAGCAATCTGGCTGCAGTGCAGGTTTGCGTTCATAATTTCAAGCTTACCGGGCGCCCCGATCTATTGATTACTGTCGATGATAGTTGATACACATACATAATGTTATAGTCTCGAAAAACGCTCCTGCCACACGAGGAAATAGATGAAGAATTTGTTAATCGTATTGATCATTATAGCTGCAGCTATCGTGGTTTATCAGCAAGTGCAACCGCAATCGAGCGACTCGCATAAAACCGCAGCCATATCTGCTGGTGAGGGGCAAACCATGGCCACTGATGCAGAAAATCCTATCGATGTGTCAGCTCTCATGTCACACGCTGCTGATAACGCGCGGGTTTTCTTTGTAGAGCCAAAACATGAGAGCGTGGTCACATCTCCAGTGACAGTGAAATTCGGCATTGAAAATATGCTAGTCGCGGCAGCGGGAGACAACCAACCTGATAGCGGTCATCACCACCTGTTGATTAATGTGTCGGATTTACCTGATATGACAAAACCATTACCGGCCACCGATCAAATTATTCATTTCGGCAAGGCACAAACCGAAACCACTATTGATCTCCCGCCCGGTCAGCATACACTGCAGTTAGTGCTTGGCAATTATCTGCATATCCCTCACACCGAGCCAGTGATTTCTGAAAGAATAACAATTACCGTGGAGTAGCAAGAGCCTTTTGCTTACTTGAAGTGAAACTAAATCGCCGCCAGTTGCTGATAGCGGGTGGAGTAGTTGGTGCCGGTGCATATATCAACTACAGGGGCTTGCGATATCCGCGCCTGGGTTTTGAACCCTCCCCAATCGCCCGCTATAAGAACTATCTTGATGCCGAAATCAGGGTCAAGGATCTCATTTTCCTCAATCACGATGAGGTCGGCCAAATCAATCTGCGCGCCTACTCGCCGACATCAAGAGTCAGCCTGACGCCGCACAAATCGGACTTGGTGGTGACGGTAAATAATATTGACGCAAAGGCCAGCTTACATGTCGAGGGCAGCACTTCAGCATTGGTCGAAGAGGAAATCAACGGAATTACACGCAAGCTGTCGATCCGAAATGCCGAAGCCAGAGAGATGATCCTGTCATGGCCGTTGGACGAAACCGGGCCAATCAAGTTTGCTGTTATTGGCGATACCGGGGGTGGCGATGAATTGACGTGGTGCATCGAACGGGTTCATCAGTTGGGAGCAGCATTTATGCTGCATCTTGGAGATTTTAATTATTCTCCGGGGGAGTACGATCTGGCCATCGATAAGTTTTATCAATCCCCAATGCCAATCTATGTTTCCATTGGCAATCACGACTTTAATGACAGCGGGCTGGTATATGAAAACTTCAGGCAGTGTATCGGGCCAATGAATAATACCTTTACGATTGCCAACACGCGGTTTGTCAATCTTGATTCCGCGGCAAACTTTTTTCCTCCCTATGCCGGGAACCGCGGCGCGCTTGTTTCTAGATTGAAGAAGGCGAACAAGGACTATTCAGATCAATTGCTATTCACTCACAAACCATTCGTGGACACGCGGCCTGGCAAGGATCACAATTTATCTGGAATGGGAGAAATTGACTGGCTCGCTTCGACTATGCAGGAGTTAGGTGTAAACAACATGGCATGCGGACACGTGCATCGCAGCAGCGAGATTGACTTTTTCGGCATTAAACAGTGGACAGCTGGAGAAGGCCTCGGCTACGAGGACTTCCGCAACAAAAAACAAACTGCGGAGATACTGATTGGGGAGGCGCAAGCGGGTGAAAAGATCAAATTTCATTGGCAGCCCCTGCTGATGCCATGGAAGTTCCATACCAGTCCGACCCATGCATTCAAATTGGCCAGAGATGGTCTCACCGAGTGGCATCAATCATTGATGCGTGGTCTTGTCGAGTAACTGTTGACAAAAAAGGTTGGTTGAAGAGAGCACTGATATCGACCGGTAATATCCCCCAATGGTAGTCCTAAAGTCCTAGTCCTCGACTATCTCAAAGCTCAAACCCGCTCGTTGCTGCAAGCGCGACAATAAAGCCTCACCCATTGCCGAAGCAGGTGTCCAGAAACCGCCTCCAACTTCAAGCTGTTGCTCATCGAGTGCCAGGCAAACAGCAGACTCGGCCAACATTTTTGACGTAGAGCCATAACCAGGATCAGAATCTCCCTTAACCCTGGCAACCAGTTTTTCGCCGTCTGCGGTGCTGCCGTGAAACTCAATCAGGTAAAACCCGGGATTTTCCGGATCTACCTGTGGACCCTCTCCCTGCGAGGGAAGCACCCAGCTGAGAAGTTTACGTCCGGGAGCAGTGGTGGCGACACCGGCAAAAAGCATAAACCCTGAAGCAATTCCCATTGCCGCCAGTCGCCCCTTGGTCGCCATAGTTTCGCTATAGCTGAATTGTTTGCCATAAGGGTAGTGCAATAACGCGTTACCCCGTCGAACCACCCTGGTATTGATTGCAGACATCACAAAAGGTGCTGTCCAGGTCCCCAATTCCTTGTCATATATCGCTGTTGTCTGATCGCGCTTGTCTGGACCTTTAAACGATCTGTCAGGATTCAGTGAGTATGGATTAACCATCAATCTGCGAACTTCCTTATCTTCTACCGCTTCTTTCATCACATTGAACATGCTGTGAATAGTGCCGCCACTGGCCCCGCCCTTCATTTTCAACAGCAGGTAACGAACCGATTTGAGATATTGGCCAAACTTTTGCATGGCTTGCTGCTGGATAAAGTAATTACCCATATCCGAGGGAATAGAATCAAACCCACAGCAGTGCACGATACGGGCCCCGCTCGCCTCCGCAGCCGGGGTGTGCGCATCGATCATGCGACGCATCCACGGCACTTCACCGGTGAGATCCACGTAATGGGTGCCGAGCTCTGCGCAGACTTTGACCAGTAGAGAACCGTAGTAGGCATAGGGACCCACCGTGGTGATTATAACCCTGGTGCGGCTCGCCATTTCCCTCAGAGAGCTTTCGTCACCGCTATCGGCAACCATAGTTTGAACCGTACGACCCTTATCGCCGATGAAGTCGTGGACATCGTCTAATTTTTGCTGATTTCTACCTGCGATGGCCCAACGCAACTTGGTTTGCGGATAGTTATCGAATAAATGCCTGGCCACCCATTTGCCGGTAAAGCCGGTAGCACCCCAAACAACGACGTCGAATTCACGATCTGCCATATTATTCCCTCAGCTCATTGAGCCAATTCATTTTGCTGTCACTGATACAACAAAGCCCCTCAATGATTACATCAAGGGGCTTCATCGCCTGATTTATGCTTGATCCACTATTCCGCGACAGCTTCTTCAGGGGTATCTTGCAAAGCCTCAAATGCAGCTTCCGCATCAGCGGTTTCCTGCGTCAGGAGTGCTGCCAGTTCGGCTTCTTTTTCATCTGCTTCACGGCGACGGCGTACTCGTTCCTCATGATACGCCAAGCCGGTTCCGGCTGGAATCAAACGCCCAACAACAACGTTCTCTTTTAATCCGCGAAGATGATCAACCTTGCCGGCAATAGAGGCCTCGGTAAGAACACGCGTTGTTTCCTGGAATGATGCTGCCGAGATAAACGATTCGGTGGTCAACGAGGCCTTAGTGATACCAAGTAATACCGGTACCGCCTGCGCGGGCACAATATCGTCATTAGCTGCCTTCTCATTAGTTTCAAGAAAACGCGTACGTTCTATCTGCTCACCCGGTAATAGCTTGGTGTCACCGGGCTTGGTGATACGCACTTTTCTCAGCATCTGCCGCACAATCACTTCTATGTGCTTGTCATTAATGGTAACCCCTTGCAGACGGTATACATCCTGAACCTCATCCACAATGTAGTCGGCCAATGACTCTTTGCCCTTCAACGCCAGAATATCCTCGGCTACCGGTGAACCGTCTACCACGATCTCACCTTTTTCAACCGTTTCACCCTCAAACACATTGATAGTGCGTCCCTTAAGAATCAATGTCTCGTGAGATTCGCCATCAGTGTCAGTAATAACCAGGCGAACTTTTCCCTTGGTTTCCTTACCGAACGACACCACTCCTGACTGTGTTGCCATAATGGCGGCATCCTTAGGCTTACGGGCCTCGAACAATTCAGCAACACGGGGTAAACCACCGGTAATGTCGCGCGTCTTCGATGACTCTTGCGGGATACGGGCCAGAACATCTCCGACACCTACTTTCTGGCCGTCGTCGACGGTAACGATGGCGCCCGCCTGCAACGAATAACGTGCTGGCACATCTGTACCTGCCAGAGTTAACTGTTTGCCACGACCGTCAGTCAATTCAATCATGGGTTTCAACTCGCGTGCAGAACCCCTTCGCTCTGACGGATCAATCACTTCATAGGAGGTGACGCCTGTCAATTCGTCGGTTTGCTTGTTGACCGTCATTCCCTCACTCAACTCGGAAAACTTAATCTTACCGGCCACTTCGGTAATTATAGGATGAGTGTGGGGGTCCCAATTAGCCACAATTTGTCCAGCTTCAATCTCGTCACCATCATTGATTTGCAGTACTGCTCCATAGGGGAGTTTGTAGCGCTCCCGATCGCTGCCATTCGGATCACGAACAATCAGTTCACCAGAGCGTGCCACGACTACCTGCTTCTTGTCAGAGTTAGTCACTGAGCGAACGTTCTCAAGTTTGATGAAACCGGTATTTTTAACCTCGATACTGGAAACAGATGCACCCGCAGTTGCCGCACCACCAATGTGGAAAGTACGCATTGTCAGCTGTGTACCGGGCTCACCAATCGATTGCGCGGCAATGACGCCCACGGCCTCACCGCGATTAACCAGATGACCCCGTGCTAAATCCCTGCCATAACACTTCGCACAGATGCCATATCGCGTATCACAGGTCACTGCAGAGCGAACCATAACTTCATCAATATTGTTGTGTTCGATGGCATCGAAGTACTTTTCGTCGATCATCTCGCCGTCTGGCACTACTACGGAACCATCAATATTACTTATCACATCGCCAAGCACCGTACGGCCCAGCACGCGATCACGTAACTGGATAACGACGTCACCGCCCTGCACCAGGGCCTTGCGGTTGACACCGTTTTTGGTACCACAATCATCGTCGGTAACTACCAGGTCCTGGCACACATCGACCAGACGACGTGTGAGGTAGCCCGAGTTTGCAGTTTTCAGAGCGGTATCTGCCAGGCCCTTACGGGCACCATGCGTGGAAATAAAGTAGTGCGAAACGTTCAGCCCTTCACGGAAGTTGGCCGTGATCGGTGTTTCGATAATCGAACCATCCGGCTTCGCCATCAGACCACGCATGCCCGACAATTGACGTATCTGCGCATGAGAGCCACGCGCGCCCGAATCGGCCATCATGTAAATGGAGTTAAAAGACTCCTGCTCAACAGTATTACCCTCGGCGTCTGTTACTTCATCAGAACCAAGGTTATCCATCATAATGTTGGCTATGTTTTCAGAGGTCCGGGTCCAGATATCAACAACTTTGTTGTAACGTTCCCCGTCTGTCAGCAAGCCGGAAGAGTATTGCTCCTGGATATGCTTAACCTCGGCTTCGGCGTCATCAATGATCTGGGGTTTCTCCTGCGGAACCACCATGTCATCAACACCAATGGAAATTCCTGCCAGGGCCGCGCTATTGAATCCAGTGTACATAAGCTGGTCAGCGAATATAACCGTCTCTTTCATGCCCACTGTGCGATAGCACAAATTGATGGTTTCGGAGATGGTTTTCTTTTTCATGGTCTGGTTAATCGCCGCAAATCCCATACCTTCCGGCAGCAGTTCCGACAGTAACGCTCGGCCGGTAGTGGTCTCGTGCATATCATTACGCACTTCACGTTCACCTGTGTCTTCGTCAATCAATACCTCGGAAACCCGCACCTTTATATTTGCATGCAGCGATATCTGCCCCGAGTCATAGGCGCGACGCACTTCGTCGACGTCATAGAAAGACTTGCCCTCGCCGGCCACATTAACCATGGGGCGCGTCATGTAATACAGACCTAATACGATATCCTGCGATGGCACGATAATCGGTTCACCATTGGCAGGCGACAGGATGTTATTGGTCGACATCATCAGGGTCCGGGCTTCCAACTGCGCCTCAATCGACAGAGGCACATGCACCGCCATCTGGTCACCATCAAAGTCGGCATTGTATGGAGTACAAACCAGAGGGTGTAGTTGAATAGCCTTGCCTTCAATCAACACCGGTTCAAAAGCCTGGATGCCCAGCCGGTGGAGTGTCGGCGCCCGATTAAGCATGACCGGGTGCTCGCGGATCACTTCCTCAAGGATATCCCAGACTTCCGGGGTTTCAGCCTCGACCAGTTTCTTGGCCTGCTTGATAGTGGTTGCCAGGCCGCGTAATTCGAGCTTGTTGAAAATAAACGGCTTGAACAGCTCCAGGCCCATTTTTTTTGGCAAACCGCATTGATGCAATCTAAGGGTCGGGCCTACTACGATTACCGAACGACCGGAATAGTCAACCCGCTTACCCAGAAGGTTTTGACGGAATCGACCCTGTTTACCCTTGATCATATCGGCCAACGACTTTAGCTGGCGCTTGTTAGCTCCGGTAATTGCCTTACCGCGGCGACCGTTATCAAGCAGTGCATCAACAGATTCCTGCAACATACGCTTTTCGTTGCGCACAATGATATCGGG
>JAHHOC010000293.1 GCA_018677115.1 Arenicella sp.
GCATATTGGTCGCTACCACAGTTACTTTGGCGCCCACCGAATCTCCATCCCGGCGGAGCTGAGTAATCAACTCCTCCATCGCTGTTACCTTTCCAGCGTCGGCGCAGTTAAAAGCATTATTGCCGGCCTCGTCGAGGTCAACGGTATCAATATGAATATCGCCCATCTGTGCCAGATAACCATGGATGCGAATGCCTTCCTGTTCTGCCAGGTACTTTTTGGCGATGCCCCCGGCCGCCACAATCATTGCCGTGGTGCGCGCCGATGAACGACCGCCGCCGCGGTAGTCACGGTTACCATATTTATGGTGATAGGTGTAATCCGCATGACCAGGCCGGAAGCTATCCATAATATCGGAATAGTCTTTGGATTTTTGATCAGTGTTATGGATGATCATGCCGATCGACGTACCGGTGGTCCTGCCCTCGAACACGCCGGACAAAATTTCCACTTCGTCCGCTTCACGCCGCTGAGTGGTGAACTTTGACTGCCCGGGTTTGCGCCGGTCCAGATCCGGCTGCAGATCAGCTTCCGAGAGCTCGAGGTTGGGGGGGCAGCCATCAACGATGCAGCCGATGCCTTTACCGTGACTTTCACCGAAGCTGGTAACACGAAACAATTTTCCAATCGAACTGTCTGACATGGGTGCTTAAGTACTCTCAACCACAATGTTGGGGAACTTTGACGCAAAATCGCGTTTCTTGATGGAAAGCTTGCCCGCTATACGCAGGGCAATATCCCGATAGCGTTTGGCGGTTGCGCTGTCAGGCGCGTCGATCACTGTAGGCCGGCCGGAATCAGCTTGCTCACGTATGGCTAATTCCAGGGGAATCTCACCCAATACCTCGAGATCAAAATCTGCTGCCATTTTGGCCGCCCCATGGGCACCGAAAATCGCTTCTTCGTGACCGCATTGACTGCACACATGGGTGCTCATATTTTCAATCACCCCATACACAGGCACATCTACCTTCTCAAACATTTTGTAGGCCTTGCGGGCATCCAGCAACGCAATATCCTGTGGTGTGGTCACAATCACTGCAGCGGTCACCGGCACTTTCTGCGCCAGCGTAAGCTGGATGTCTCCGGTACCGGGTGGCAGATCGATGATCATATAATCCACCTCCGCATCATCCATGTTCCAGGCCGTGCCACGTAACATCTGCTCGAGGGCCTGTGTCACCATCGGCCCGCGCCAGATCATTGGCGTGTCTTCCTCCACCAGGAAGCCGATCGACATTATTTTTATACCGTGATTCTGCATCGGCACCAGCATTTTGTTATCCAGTGCATCGGGCTTGCCATTCACGCCCAGCATACGCGGTTGGCTGGGCCCATAGATATCGGCATCCAGCACTGCCACGGACGCTCCGGCAGCAGCCAATGCCAATGCGAGGTTGGCTGACACGGTAGATTTGCCGACGCCGCCCTTGCCGGAGGCGACAGCGATGATATTTTTAACTCCGTCGACCGCCTGCACGCCCTGCTGCGCCGAATGCGCCTGGATGTCCTGCTGGATTTCCACTTCCAGATCACGCTCTGCAAAGGGCAGACCCTGCAGGCTGTCTTTTACCTGAGCAGCCAGTTCTTCAAACACACTACCAACCGGATATCCCTTAACCAGTGTCACGGTGACTCGATCATCCGTCACGTTGACCGTACGCAAGGCCTTTGCCGCGGTCATTTTATCACCGGTATAGGGGTCGATCAGTCCCTGCAGTTGCTGGGTAACTGCGGTAGTAATGGCATCCGACATGGAGTTAATAACAATTGGTTTCAGTCAGGCAACAATGCTAACACCAAGCTCCCGCAATTCATAAATATTTGCAACCTGGCAGCGCTGACAAACAAGTCGTGCTCAAACGCCTCAAATCTGCGCTTTCAACTTCAGCCGATAACCGTGCAGTAACGGTTCGGTATAGCCGCTGGGCTGATGTTTTCCCTCGAACACCAGATCCAGTGCCGCGCGGTAGGCCAGGCTGGTGTCAAAGTGACCGGCCATCGGCTGATAGAGCGGGTCGCCGGCATTCTGCTCATCGACTACCGCCGCCATCCGCTCAAAGGTGTTTTCGACCTGTGCCCGGTCGCACACCCCGTGTTCCAGCCAGTTGCAAATATGCTGACTGGAAATGCGCAGCGTAGCGCGATCCTCCATCAAACCGATGTCATTGATATCGGGCACCTTGGAACAACCCACACCCTGATCTATCCAACGCACCACATAGCCGAGAATGCCCTGTG
>JAHHOC010000306.1 GCA_018677115.1 Arenicella sp.
ATTCAGCCCCAGTAAACCCGTACCGCTCACGCCGCCGCCGGCGAGCAATGCCAGGCCAGAGCAGATTAGGACGGCGCCGAAGATCAGCACTGAAACTGTGGCCCGTGTCTCGGGCTGCGCTCCCGCCAATTTCTCGAGGCGGATGAACAACGGCAGGAATGCCAGCATCAGCGAGAAGTAAACCGCTACCCACACCGGGCGCAGGCCCCACCAAAACGCTGTGCCGGGCTCACCGGCTAACAGGGCCGGGGCAAGCCAGAACAGGCCGCCGATAAGCAGCATCATGATGGTGCTGTGCCACAGAAAGATCGGCATGATCAGACCGTTGACCAGCACCGTGGCGGTCCACACCCGTGGTTTCGCCAGCCAGCGGCGCATCACGCCCTCAATCGAGAGCAGCAAGCCGATCTGCGCGAAGGCCAGCGCCAGCAAGGGCAACTTGGGCGGGGTATTGTTGCTGAGTTCCTGACCTGGCACGCCGACTAGGCTGAGCGGGTACGGGCCAAACTGGGTCAGCAGCACAAGACAGATGCCGCCGCAGATGCCGATGGCCAGGGCCATGCTGCGGTTACCCAGTTTCTGTTGCTGCCAGGCATAACCTAACTGATGCACCGCTCCCCAGACAAACAGGTAGTTAAACCAGGCCAGCCACTGCAACTGGGTATTGAAATAAACCCAATCGGCCAGCACCGCCAGGATCACCGGCAGCGCGATGCTCAGGTAGCGATAACGGCGCCACGCTGCGCGGGTGAGCGGCACAATCATCACAATAAAGAAATAGATTGCCAGGAACCAGACCGGCACAAGTGACACCTGTGAACCAATTTTGATCATCTGTGGGTGCACGCCGAAAGTGTGCCCCACGATGCCGAGTAGGGCCCACAGGCAAACCAGCGGAATCACCGGCCCCAGCAGGCGCCGTAAACGTGCTTCAAGCCAGGCCGGGTACGAGCCGTCCCTAGCCTGGTTGCGGTCCCACGACACGCCATTTGAAAAGCCGCCGACAAAAAAGAACACCGGCATGACCTGGAAAATCCACGTGAGCCATTGCGACCAGGGTTGGATATCCAGCAAGTGTTCCATGTGCGGTGAGCCCGCGGCAAAGTACGGCGCGGCCAATATCCAGTGGCCCAGCACCACCGCGGTTATCGACAGCGCCCGCAGCAGGTCCACGTAGCGATTGCGGTCTGCCGGGGTCTTTTGTGCCAATCGCTCGGCGCGTGCCCAGAAGCCTGTGTTGTTCATTGTTTGGTCTCGGTTGATGTGCATATACGCATATTAGCCGTCTGCCGGCCATGCATTACGAAAACCATTAAAAGTGCATATATACGATACTTAAAGTTCCTATAAGTAAACATTTCTCACATTTGTTTATTTTAACAGTACCAGTCTGCATGGTTGAACTTCATTTTCGCAACACGCATTTCAATTATGCAGGAGCAAATCATGAAGTTATTCAATAAAACCTTAAGCATCTGGGGCCTCTCTCTACTGGCCTGTCTCATGTTCGTGTCATCCGCATCGGCCTCCGGGCTGTTGGTCGCCAAGGGTAGCAATACCGAGCTGCAGATACGCGATCATTGCGTTCAGGTCACGATCGAGGATGGCTATGCCATCACCACGGTTGAGAACAGCTTTTACAATCCATCGACCTCTGACCTGGAAGCGGTGTATGAGTTTCCGGTGCCTGAAAACGGCACGGTTGCCGAATTCACGCTCTGGATCGACGGCATCCCGGTAGTAGGGGAGGTCGTGGAGAAAGAGCGCGCGAAACAAATATACCAGCAACAGCGCGACAGCGGGCAGGATGTCGGGTTAACTGAGAAAAAGGCGTTTTACCGTTTTGAAACACGGGTTTCGCCGGTGCGCGCACAGCAGGTAACCAAAACCCGACTGGTGTATATGCAGGCGGCTGATGTTGAAGGCGGGGTCGGGCGCTATGTGTACCCGCTGCAGGAAGGCGGTACCGATGAAGAGAAACTGAGCTTCTGGAGCACTGAGGAGACGGTGCAGGGAAAATTCAGTTTTAATCTGCAACTGCGTTCAGGCTTCCCGATCGACGCTGTGCGCGCGCCGGCGCACCCACTTGCGTTGATCAGCAACCGCGATGCCCACCACTGGTCGCTGGCCCTGAACAGGAATGGCAGTGCTACGCCGCAACCCGGTTCGAATACCCCTGAGCAGGCAAATTCAGCTCGCTTGGCGGCGTTTGCCGACTTGGTACAGGCGGAGGATTCCTTTGCTTCTGCGGCCAGCAGTTTGAACCAGGACATCGTTGTTTACTGGCGGCTGCGCCCCAACCTGCCGGGTGCCATTGAGCTGGTAACCCACCGCGAGCCGGGTCAGCGCCGCGGCACCTTTATGCTCACGCTGACACCGGGCGTCGACTTGCAGCCAATCACTGAAGGCCGTGATTGGGTGTTTGTGTTAGACCGCTCCGGCTCCATGTCCGGTAAGTACCAGACCCTGATGGATACGACATCGCAGGCACTTAAACAGCTCGGCACCAGGGATCGGTTTAAGATTATTCTGTTCAGTAATCGCGTCGAACACGTGACCAGCGACTGGGTAACGGCAGACGCCATTTCGATCCAGCATGTGAGCGCTGCGCTGGCC
>JAHHOC010000342.1 GCA_018677115.1 Arenicella sp.
GTACCGATGCGGTCGCAGGATTTGGTGTTGGCGCCCGTATTGAAGCGTTCAGCCTGATGATTGTATTTGCTTTATCATCCACCCTGCCTATGTTTATCGGGCAGAATCTGGGCGCTGAAAAACCACATAGGGTTTGGCAGGCTTTGACGGTATCGTTTCGATTTGTACTGGGACTTCAGTTTGCTATTTACCTGCTGCTGGTGGTAAGCGCACCAGCCATAGCGGCCCTGTTCTCCGACGAACAAGCGGTGCAGGACACAATCATCACCTTCTTATGGATCGTGCCGCTGAGTCATGGATTATCCGGCATCGTAGTGCTCATCAATGTATCAATGAACGTCTTGGGGAGGCCTGCCCTGGCCCTCTACATCAACCTGGCCCGCCTATTTCTAATCTACCTGCCGCTGGCATATCTGGGTAGCCTTGCACTGGGTTTAGAAGGTCTTTTCCTGGGTATCGCCCTGGGTAACTGTGTCACCTACCTGTTGGCCGAATTACTGCTTAACCGAACTCTGCGCGAATTACGGATCTATCAGCAACCCGAGCTTGCTGCTTCCAGCAACATGGCATCACCATAACTGAAGAAGCGGTATCTCTGTTCGATAGCGTGAGCATAGGCACGCATTATTGCTTCCCGACCGGAAAACGCTGATACCAACATCAGCAGGGTCGATTCTGGCAGGTGAAAATTAGTCTGCAGCATATCAACAACCCGAAACTGGTAACCCGGGTAAATAAAGATATCGGTGTAACCCTTAAAGGGCTCAATCAGACTATCGCCAGCAGCATTTGCTGCCGCTTCAAGGCTTCGAACCACGGTAGTGCCAACCGCGCACACACGGTTGCCGGCGGCCTTGGTTCGTTGGATTGCTTCACACACGGATGCATCCACTTTCAGGTACTCAGCATGCATCGTGTGTGCCTCAAGTGTTGCCACTCGTACCGGCTGATAGGTTCCGGCTCCGACATGCAGGGTTATGGTAGCAATGCTTATGCCTTTTTCCTGTAATTGCTCAAGTAGTTTGCGGCTATAGTGCAAACCCGCTGTAGGCGCTGCCACGGCGCCTTTTTGTGCAGCGAAAACAGTCTGGTAACGCTCCGCATCAAGGCGTTCGTCATCCCGCTCGATATAGGGCGGTAGCGGCATATGGCCGACCTGCTCAAACCAGTCCAACAGATTTATGTGCTGGCTAATTTCGAGTTCAAAGAATATGCCCTGCCGGCCACGCACAACCAATTGGCAATCGATGTCGCCGTCGATCAATAAATGCTGTCCCGGCTTTGGCGACTTACTGGAGCGAATTTGCGCGATAAAGCGTGATTCATCCAATATGCGCTCCAGCAGAATCTCGATCCTGCCACCACTGTCTTTCTGGCCGTGTAATCGAGCCGGAATTACCCGCGTATCGTTTACAACCAGTAAATCCCCGGCTTGCAGAATGTCAAGCATATCGGGAAACTGTAGATCGCTGATTGCGCCATCCGCAGCCAAATGCAGCAGGCGGCTTTGCCCGCGATTGCGAGATGGGAACTGCGCAATTAACTCCTCCGGCAATGAGTAATTGAAATCAGCAACCTTCATGACAATGGCTGCCGTCAGTGACAATGCTGCATGTTAAACAGCGATTCTTCGTTGCGGCGCAAGCAACGCCAGCGAGAAAAAAGTCAAACTCAGCAACGAAACCGTTAACCATTGGGGAGCGGGCAATAATAATACCGCGACTCCGAGCAGCAGGAGTTTTGCGGCTTCGTAAACGCGAGCGCCTGTATGCCTGTTCATCAGCAATCCAACTCCGTATCCGCTGATTATCAAATATCCGATGCTGGCCAACTGCATTTGTGTTGAAATTGATTGCAGGTTAATCATTAAAAACAGCGCGATGAGCGAAATAATTGTGTATTGAGTCAGTGCGTAGACCTTTTCACGACCACTAAGTTGCGTGTCATATTTATTAAAATGCTCAAGATCTGTTTTTAACAGCGGGTATTTCTCGATCACGTCTGGAGGCCTCCATCCGGTACGCCGGAACCAGATAGTCAGCTTATGCCGCCACAGCCTGGTATGCATACTGTCTTGCAGCAACTGATGGTAAAACTGCAGATTTGCCCAGATCGGGTTCCAGCTATTCAATGCCCCGCGGATACCATAAATCGGCGGTTGCTGGTCCAGTTCCTCCTGAAACGAGCCAAACAGCCGATCCCACAATATCAAAACACCTCCATAGTTGCGGTCAATATATATCGCATTCTGGGCATGGTGAACTCGATGATTAGAGGGGCTGACGAATACCCGGTCAAACCAGCCCATCTTATTGATGTGCTGCGTGTGTACCCAGAACTGATACACGAGATTCAGCGCACCGACAGTGACAACCATTAACGGCTCGAAGCCGATAATGGCCATCGGAATATAGAAAATAGCACTTAAAAAACCAGTCCCCGTCTGGCGCAGCGCGGTACTCAGATTATAGTCCTCGCTATTGTGGTGCACCACGTGGGCAGCCCAAAACAGGTTGATTTCATGTCCCACACGGTGATTCCAATAATAAAAAAAATCGTAAGCAATGAAAGCAACAATCCACACCAGCCAACTTTGTGAAAATTGGAACAGGGCATAGTGATCATAGAAAAACAGATAGATGGTGAATGGAATAATCAAGCTGACGATTTTTGCAGCCTGATTGAGCACTCCGGTAGTCAGGCTGGTGACAGAATCATTTATGCGGTAATAGTTTGTACCTCGAACCTTTTCGAACACCAGTTCAATGGCGATCAAGGCAAAGAAAAACGGCACCGCAAGCAGAATTATTTCCATCGCTTAAAACACAACAACAGAACTAAGCTGTGCACCACGGCAAGCGGCCGTAATATTGATAGGTTCAGGCACATTCAGCAAAATCAGGTTCACAGATTTAACCGTTACTCAGCGTAAAAGCTTCCACCGTTGTTTGCCAGTTCAACCAGCATAGGCGCAGGCTTGAAACGGTCACCAAATTCGGCGCGCAGGGTTTCCAGTTTGTCCAGCACTTGAGCAGTACCGATAGTGTCCATATAACGGAATGGCCCGCCAAGGAAAGGCGGGAAGCCGAGACCGAATATGGCACCAATGTCACCATCCCTGGCGCTGCGCAAGATATTCTCACCGAGACAAAACACAGCTTCGTTAAGCATGGTGAGCACTACTCTTTCGGCAATTGCCTCGGCGCTCATTTTCTTCGAGCCGGGATTACTCACGCCTACCAGGGAATAAATACTCTGATCAACCTGCTTTCCTTTGGATTTACCGGAGTAATCGTAAAAGCCCCGAGCGTTCTTTTTACCCTTTCGGTCGTCATTAATCAGGGTTTCAATACCATCAATCAGCGGCACGCGCCCGCCGAACGCTTGATGCAGGGTTTCAACAATGTGCGCGCCTACATCGATGCCCACTTCGTCCATCAATTTGATCGGCCCGACCGGAAAACCGAATGCCTCAAGCGCTCCATCAACTTCCTCAATTGCTACGCCTTCCAGCACCAGCCGGACTGCCTCCATAT
>JAHHOC010000343.1 GCA_018677115.1 Arenicella sp.
AGCCTATCGAAAGTTTCTGGAGCAGGACATTGTCCCCCATATTCCGCAATGGCGGGAAGACGGCATTGTAAGCCGTGAAGCCTTTACCAAAGCCGGTGAGCAGGGCTTCCTGATGGTGTGGCCAGACGAAAAATACGGTGGTCTGGGCGACAATGATTTCCGCTACGAACAGATCATCATCGAAGAGACAGCGCGCCAGCAATGCGGCGAGTGGTTTAACACTTTGCACAGCCGCCTGGTGGGTCCGTATCTGGACAAATTCGGAACCGAGGAACAGAAGCAGCGCTTTTTGCCCGGTTGTGTCAGCGGCGAGAAAATCCTCGCCATCGCAATGACCGAACCGGACGCCGGCAGTGATTTGTCCGGCATGCGCTCGACCGCACGCGACGCCGGTGATCATTTTGTATTGAATGGCTCGAAAACCTATATCTCCAACGGCATCCTCGCTGATTACGTGATTGTGGCCGCCAAACTTGAAGGCGGTGAGAATGCCCACTCAATGGTGTTGATGGTGGTTGAACGCGGTATGCAGGGCTTCGAGCGTGGGCGTAACCTGGACAAAATGGGCCTCAAGGCCCAGGACACAGCGGAGCTGTTTTTCAAAGAGGTCAAAGTGCCCAAGGAAAATGTATTGGGTGAACCTGGCAAGGGTTTTATTTACCTGATGCAGGGATTGGCTGAAGAGCGCCTGATCGGTGCTGTGGGATATATTGCTAATGCCCGTAAAGCATTTGACGTGACCCGCGAGTTTGTCATGGAGCGTAAAGCTTTCGGCAAACGGTTATCAGACTTCCAGAACACGCAGTTTAAAATGGCCGAGATGGACGCCGAAATTGATATGGTGCAAACTTATGTCGACCATTGTGTGGAAATGCATAACCTCGGCAAGCTTACCGCTAATATGGGCGCCAAACTGAAGTTGATGGGTGCCGAGACAGAATGGAAAATGATGGATCTCGGCGTGCAACTGCACGGCGGTGCCGGTTATATGCGCGAATATGAGATCTGCCGTATGTTCACCGATGCCCGCATCAGCCGTATCTATGCCGGCACCTCTGAGGTTATGAAGCTGATTATCGGGCGCGATGTTTTTTCCGATAGCTACAGCAGTATCATGGATTGATAATGGGGCCGCTTAAGGGACTGAAAGTTATCGAGATGGCCGCCATTGGCCCGGTGCCGTTTGCCGGCATGTTGCTGGCGGATATGGGGGCCGACGTAGTCTTGCTGGACCGCGCCGATGCCACCATGACTTTTGCCGGCGATATTATGCGGCGCGGCAAACGCGCGATTACCGTGGACATGAAATCGGCGGATGGGGTCGCCACCGCTCAGAATCTGATCAACAAGGCCGATATCCTGATGGAAGGATACCGCCCCGGCGTGATGGAGCGATTCGGTATTGGCCCTGATGAGTGCATGGCAGGTAATCCGGGGTTAATTTATGGCCGCATGACCGGTTGGGGACAGAGCGGGCCGCTGTCACAGACTGCCGGCCACGACATCAATTACATCTCGATCACCGGTGCGCTGAATGCCATGGGCCGCAGTAACGAAACGCCGCCCCCGCCGCTAAACCTGGTAGGAGACTACGGTGGCGGCAGCATGTTCCTGGTCATGGGTATACTTGCCGCCCTGCATGAACGCAGTTCCTCCGGCAAGGGGCAGGTGATTGACGCCGCCATCACCGAGGGCACCGCCAGCCTGATGACGCTGTTCTACACCATGCACCGTGCGGGCATGTGGAGTACACGGCGGCAGTCCAACCTGCTGGACTCGGCGGCACATTTTTACGATACCTACGAAACCAGTGACGGTAAGTTTATTTCCCTGGGGGCTATTGAGCCGCAATTCTATGCCCTGATGAAAGAAAAAATGGGCCTTGATGAGGAACTGTTTGCTGAGCAGAATAATCCGGCAAAGTGGCCGCAACTAAAAGCTGAAGTAGCGGACGTGGTTAAAACCAAAAGCCGTGAAGAGTGGTGTGAAATCATGGAAGGCACTGACGTGTGTTTTGCCCCGGTGCTGGATTATATGGAGGCAACGCAACATCACCATATGCAGGCAAGGGAGGCTTACATCAAGATCGATGACCAGGTGCAGCCGGCACCCGCACCGCGTTTCAGCCGCACCCCTTCAACGGTCGATGGAGCGAATCTCGGGGCTGAGACTGATGCTGCGAAGGTCCTGAAAGACTGGGCGTGACCTGGCTCTTTGCAAAATCAGGCGCAAAGGTACTAAACTGGGGATAACAACCGGAGACCGCCATGCCCATTATTCCCGAAGGGTTTCAAACCATTACCCCCTATTTTTTCTGCGACCAACCACTCGAGTTTGCTGCGTTTCTGCAGCAGGCGTTTGATGGCGAGGAAACCGGCCGCACTCAACGCGGCGACGGCACAATCGCCAACATGATGGTGCGCATCGGCACCGTTACGGTAATGATCAGCCAGGCCAACGAGCGTTATCCCGCGATGCCGACAGCGCTGTATATCTATGTCGATAATGCCGATGAATCGATGGCGCGGGCGGTCGAAGCCGGCGCAACGCTGGAGATGGAAGTGATGGACATGGACTACCAGGACCGGCAGGGCGGGGTGCGGGATATGGCGGGCAATATCTGGTGGATTTCGCAGCGCCTCACCGATCAGCCGTATCGCGACTAGGTGTAATTAAGCCTGGTGCTGTTTGGCCTGGGCTAACGCAGAATATCAGTC
>JAHHOC010000347.1 GCA_018677115.1 Arenicella sp.
ATGGGCCTGCTTAGGTTACACCGGGCTAATGAATTCTTCCGCGCGGGACATTAGCTGTGCCCACGCCCGACTGATCGGGATATAATTTCTACATGTCTAAGCCCTTTGTTCATCTGCATTTGCATACGGAGTATTCGCTGGTCAATGGCACCATTCGTCTGGATGCCCTAGTCGATCAGACCCTGCAGAACCAGATGCCGGCAGTGGCTATCACTGACATGGGAAATCTGTACGGCGCGGTTAAGTTTTTCAATAAGTGCACAGCGCAAGGCATCAAACCTATCATAGGTGCCGAAATTTTCATCGAAAACAGCGATAAGGTCACACAGCCCTATATTCTGGTTCTGCTGGTTCAGGATGAAGTTGGTTACCGCAATTTGTCACGATTACTCTCACGCGGGTTCAGGCAAGGTCAGCAGCAGGGTAAGCCGGTAATTTCCAAGGCCTGGCTGGCAGGAAATACAGACGGTTTAATTGCTCTGTCAGGGGGGCAGCGGGGTGAATTGGGTGCTGCCATATTGGCGAATCGGCATAAATTTCAACAGCAATTGCTGGACCAGTATTGCAGTTTGTTTCCTGCCCGCTTTTATATTGAGGTACAACGTGTCGGTCAGCCTTATGAGGAAGAATACATAGAGGCTGCGGCACAACTGGCGGCGCAGAGCCAGGTTCCGCTGGTGGCAACCAATGATGCCCACTTTATGCGCGAAACAGATTTTGACGCTCATGAAGTGCGTGTGTGTATCAGTGAGGGACGGGTGCTGAACGATCCCCGCAGGGTGAAAAGTCATACACGCGAGCAATATTTCAAAAGCGCCAAGCAAATGAATGAATTGTTCGCCGATCTGCCAAGCGCAATCGACAATACTTTGCTGGTAGCAGAGCGATGTAATTTCGTTTTAAGGATGGGGGAGTATTTTCTTCCTGACTTTCCGGTACCTGAAGGCGAGACAATTGAAACTTTTTTGCGCAAGGAGTCATTTGCCGGCCTGCAAAAAGTGTTAGCAAGGCGTTATCCGCAGGGCGCATCAGATGAAGCGCAGCAAGCCTATTCCGCGAGGATGGACTTTGAGCTGCAAATTATTCTTGAGATGGGCTTTCCCGGTTATTTCCTGATTGTCGCGGATTTTATCCGCTGGGCGAAGCAAAATGGTGTTCCGGTGGGGCCGGGTCGTGGTTCGGGGGCAGGTTCAATCGTAGCCTACGCGTTGGGCATTACGGACCTGGATCCGATCGAGCATCAGCTGCTGTTTGAACGCTTTCTTAATCCAGAGCGAGTATCGATGCCCGATTTCGATGTGGATTTTTGTATTGAGGGGCGGGAGCGCGTTATTGATTACGTCGCCAACAAATATGGTCGTGACCGCGTATCGCAGATAATCACTTACGGTACCATGGCTGCCAAAGGTGTAATTCGTGATGTCGGTCGCGTGTTGGGTATGTCTTATGGGCATGTTGACAGCATTGCCAAGCTTATTCCGTTTGATCTGGGCATGACTCTGCAGAAGGCTTTGGATCAGGAAGATGAGTTGCGCGAGCGCTATGAGAACGAGGAGGAAATCACAGCGTTGATTGATATGGCGCTCAAGCTGGAAGGTTTAGCGCGTAATGTTGGCAAGCATGCGGGCGGTGTGGTTATTGCGCCTAACGACCTCACTGATTTCACTCCCCTGTACTGTGAGTATGGCAGTGAGCACATTGTTTCGCAGTATGACAAGGATGATCTGGAGACAATTGGGTTGGTCAAATTCGATTTTCTGGGCTTGAAAACCTTGACCATCATCGATTGGGCAGCAGCAGCGATCAATGAATTCCGCGCCCAGCATGGATTGACTGAAATAGATGTAGGCAAGTTGCCACTGGATGATAAGCAGGTATACCAATTGCTTAAGGAGGGCAAAACCACAGCAATTTTCCAGCTTGAGTCATCCGGCATGAAAGAGCTGATCAAGAATTTAAAACCCGATCAGTTTGACGATATTGTGGCGCTGGTTGCACTTTACCGCCCCGGTCCCCTGGGAGCCGGAATGGAAAAAGTTTACTGCGACCGCAAACACGGCAAGGAGCCGATCAGTTATACGCACGAAATGCTGGAGCCGATACTGGACAACACCTATGGAGTAATCCTGTATCAGGAACAGGTTATGGAAATTGCCCGGGTTATGGCCGGATATTCCTTGGGCGGTGCCGACATTCTGCGCCGTGTCATGGGTAAGAAAAAGGTTGAGGAGATGGGCAGGCAGCGGGCCATTTTTGAGCAGGGAGCGGAACAGCGAGGCGTGCAACTGGAGACCGCAAAAGAGGTCTTCGATTTGATGGAGTATTTTGCTGAATACGGATTTAATAAATCGCACTCTGCGGCCTACGCATTGATTGCCTACCAAACCGCATGGCTAAAAGCACATTATCCTGCACATTTTATGGCAGCCTGTATGTCGGCAGACATGGAACATACAGATAAAGTTGTAATACTGCTGAACGAAGCCAATGAGATGGACTTGCAGGTGCACCATCCGGATATCAATTTATGTGGCTTTGAGTTTCGGGCTCGAGACGAGCACAATATTATCTATGGGCTAGGTGCTATCAAAGGCATCGGCAGGCCGGTAATCGAAGGTATTATCGAAGCCCGCAATCATGGCGGCCCATTTAAGGATCTGTATGATCTTTGTGCCCGTGTTGACGTTAAAAAAGTTAACCGACGCGCACTTGAGGCGCTTATTCGTTCCGGAGCATTGGATGAGCTCGGAGTTCACCGGGCGAGCCTGATTGCTAGTGTGGACCTGGCTCTGGATGCAGCCAATCAGCAGCATCGCAGTAAGGCTGCGGGGCAAACTGACTTTTTTGGAATTGAGGCGCCGGTAGAATCGGTACAAACCTACCAGAATGTGTCGAAGTGGAAAAAAGAAGATTTGCTGGCCGCTGAAAAAGACACTCTGGGGCTCTATCTGAGTGGACACCCGATCGACGCTTATATTGATGAACTGGATCAATTCACCACTTGTCGACTGGTCGATGTCGATGTTGGTCAAAGCAAGCAAAAGAAAACCGTGACCTTGGCGGGTCTGGTAGTCGGGGCTCGCATCATGAATACAAAGTCCGGGTCACGAATGGCAATTCTGACGCTGGACGATAAAACTGCCCGCATCGAAATCCGCGTATTTGGCGAACTCTATGATCAGCGGCGGGAGGTTATTCATAAGGATAAGGTACTGGTGGTCAAGGGCAAGGCCAGCCTGGATCATTTTTCAGGCGATCTCAGGTTGTCAGCTGATGAACTCTTCGATATTGAACAGGCTCGCAGTCAGCTTGCCCGCCACATGCAAATCCGCCTTGAGGCAGAACAGCTTGACAGCAACGTCGTCAGCCACCTGAAGACCATTCTCACACCTAGTGAGGAGGGCATGTGCGGGATTGGATTCGAATACAGGTCCAGCAATGGTGTGTGTGAACTTGAGTTGGCCAAAGAATGGCGGGTTGTACCAAGCAAGATCATGCTGGAGCAATTGGAGTCTGTAGTGGGCCAACCCAACATACGATTCATTTATTAGTATTTCGGTTAGAAAGCATTTCTAAGTCCTTGCTCTTTAAATAGTTTCTCGATTGATGCTATACTTTTTCTATGGGGAAAAGAGCGTGGTTAATTGATATAGCACCTTTTTTCTGCCAGCCATGGGTTGTCAACAGCAGTATCTCAAAAATATAACAAAAACAAGTGGTTAGAACGTGTTGGGTATCTAAATCATGACTTACTCCGAATCTCAATTCGCAGCGTTGCTGTTTGACAAATTGTCGCTTGATCCTCAGGCAAGCTATTTTGTCGCCTATAGTGGAGGCCTTGACTCCTCTGTTTTGCTGCACATGATGC
>JAHHOC010000358.1 GCA_018677115.1 Arenicella sp.
CTTTCCTGCTGTTTTTCGGAGCCTTGTTTGTGCCCTGGTTATTGGGTCCGCCCAGCGTTGCAGTCAAGACCGAAACGGAAGGATTGCTGGACGTACAGGCTGAGACATCCTCTATTGAGATTGAGAATGACTTGTTGGAGGTGTTGCAGAATGAGCAGCAAGTAGAAGCGGATGAAGAGCCGGTTTACATATCAAAAATCACGCCGTTGAATACCTCGCCCAGCTCTGCGGCAGAGGAAAGCGATGGCGGGCAACAGACCCGCAACGGTGCTAGCGGTGAGCCTGCTAGCGTGGTGGAGAATCCATCAGTCGCCGCTGTGCGATCTCCGCTCCCTGCTGCTGCGCGAGCCGAAGTTGCCTCCCCGGACAGCAAGTCCGAACCGGAACCTGAGGATGCTGCCGCTGATATCGATGTAGGTTGGGCCGTGCAGGTTGGCATATATACCAACCCTGTCGGGGTGAGCAAAGTGCTGGCTGATTTGCGTGCTAAAGGCTTCAAACCTTCAACCACCGTGGTGGATACCAACCAGGGCAAGGCAACTGGCACCCGAGTCTGGTTAGGTCCTTATGCCCAGCGGGTGGACGCTGCCAAAGCCAAAGCACTGTTAACAGAGAAAACCGGTGAAGCCGGTTTTATCCGAATTTACCCCTGAATTATCGTATTGCGAGCTTGAATCATGACCGGAATCGACTTAGTTATCGCTATTGTTTTTATCGTATCAGTGATCGTGGGCGTGATGCGTGGCTTTGTCCGTGAAGCCTTATCCATCGCGTCCTGGATTTTGGCTATCTGGCTGGCACTGACTTTCTGCACCGAGGCGGGTGATTTTATCGGCCGCTATTTTTCTATACCGGCCGAAGGGTTTCGAACCGGGGCAGGGTTTGCGGTGATATTTATTGGTACACTGTTTTTATTTTCAATCATCAGCCACCTGATCACCAAACTATTGATTAAAGGTGCTGTCAAGGGCACCGATCGCGTGTTGGGGATCGGGTTTGGTATAGTTCGGGCCGTAGCCATAATGGTTGCCGTGATTCTGGTACTGCGGGGCATGGGAATGGAGAACACAGAGTGGTGGCAAGACTCGATGGGCATTAGCTACCTGGAACCTGCGGCAAACTATGTCGAGCAGCTTTTACCGGAGCAATTGCAGAGTTCAGGCGAAAACGCTGCACAAGTTCCCGCAACCGGCACCGATCCTACGGATAACTTGAAGCCACTGGAACCACAGGCCACTGACGATAGTGACGAGCCGGTTGGTGATTAGTTGAGACCTGATATCTTTCAGCCAGATGCTGTATTATCTGCCTTTCAGCATGCTGATCAGCAGCGCAACAAACTAAATTGACCTGAGCGATTCTTATTATGTGCGGTGTACTTGGAATTGTAGGCAAATCTCCAGTGGGGCCACTGCTGTATGATGGCTTGATGGTGCTGCAGCACCGTGGCCAGGATGCTGCAGGCATCTTAACTTGCGACAATCAGGGAGTGGTTAATCTGCGCAAAGACAACGGGCTTGTCAAAGACGTATTTTTTAAACGGCACATGAAACGCCTTAAGGGCAACGTCGGGATTGCACACTGTCGTTACCCGACTGCAGGTTCAAGTTCGCCGGCTGAAGCGCAACCTTTCTATGTTAACTCTCCGTTTGGTATAGCCCTTGCTCACAATGGAAACCTGACTAATGCCGACGCGCTGAGAAAGCGTATTTTTAAAGACGATTTACGCCATCTGAATACCAGTTCTGATTCTGAAGTGTTGCTCAATATATTTGCTCATGAAATTTTCCAGACAATTGGCGAAGGTTCATACAAGCTGAGTCACGAGCAGATATTCAGTGCAGTGCGTGGCGTATTTGCACGCTGTCGTGGTGGCTATGCCGTGGTGGCTAATATAGTTGGAATTGGTATCGTCGCATTTCGCGATCGGTTTGGAATCCGACCTTTAATCTATGGCTACCGCGATACTGATGATGGTCGCGAGTACATGGTCGCCTCGGAGAGCGTCGCGCTGGCTAGCCAGGGATTCACCGTTATTGCAGATGTTCGACCCGGGGAAGCTATCGTGTTGCCTATTGAAGGCGAAGCGGAGGGTCGCATGTGTGTTGATGATGCCAGGTATTCTCCCTGCATCTTCGAGCAGGTTTACCTGGCGCGGCCGGATTCAATGATTGATGGGATCTCAGTTTACCGGACACGTATGCGCATGGGAGAGAAACTAGCCAAAAAAATCATGCGGGAATGGCCCGATCATGATATTGATGTGGTTATCCCGATACCTGATACCAGCCGTACCTCGGCGTTGGAATTATCGCAAAAACTGCGCCTGCGGTATCGCGAGGGGTTCATTAAAAACCGATATATCGGACGAACTTTCATCATGCCCGGGCAGGCGGAACGCAGGCGGTCAGTGCGACAGAAACTAAATGCCCTTGACCTCGAGTTTGGTGGCAAGAATGTCCTGCTGGTGGATGACTCTATAGTCCGCGGCACTACCTCCAGACAGATTGTGCAAATGGCCAGGGAGTCCGGTGCCAGGAAGGTCTATTTTGCCTCCGCTGCACCGCCCGTGCGGTATCCGAATGTTTACGGCATTGACATGCCCGCAGCTACCGAGCTCATCGCCAACAACCGAACTATTGAACAAATTGAAAAAATTATCGGTGCCGACCGGCTGATCTATCAGGATCTTAATGATTTAATTGATTCCGCCCGTGAGGGAAACCCACAAATCACTGAGTTTGATACTTCCTGTTTCAGCGCCAAATATGTGACCGGTGATGTCGATGAGCGCTACTTATCAGGATTGGAATTACTGCGCAATGATGGCGCAAAAAAACATAAGCCCTCATCACCTTCGGCACTGCGCGACGTCAGTCAGTTGAACTAGTGCAACAGCTATGTTGTGAACTTGGATCATCCAGTTGACTGTTAGAGATACAAGCAAGGAAAAGAAGTACCGGCCCGCCACACAGGCGGTCAGGGCGGGACAGGTGCGCGGTATCGAACAGGAACACAGTGAGCCGATCTACACCACCTCAAGTTTTGTATTTGAAGATGCCGCCCAGGCTGCAGCCCGCTTCTCTTACCAGGAACAGGGCAACGTATATTCCCGGTTCACCAATCCCACGGTACGGGCATTTGAGCACAGGTTGGCAGTTTTAGAGGGGGGGGAAGCATGTGTCGCTACGGCATCCGGCATGTCTGCGCTGCTGAGTGTTTGTATGAGTGGGCTGTCAGCGGGAGACCACATCGTTTCATCGGCTTCAATATTCGGTGCCAGCCGTATGTTGATTGCACAGATTTTGACCCAGTTTGGAGTTCAGGTGA
This sequence comes from Arenicella sp., assembly GCA_018677115.1. GTDB lineage: Bacteria > Pseudomonadota > Gammaproteobacteria > Arenicellales > Arenicellaceae > Arenicella. The sequence continues at coordinate 3,331 of JAHHOC010000358.1, forward strand.
GCTTTGTTTCGCTGACTGACCTCGACCAATGGCGCGCGGCACTGAGAAAAAATACCCGTATGCTGTTTTTCGAAACACCGACTAACCCGCTGACCGAGGTGGGCGATATCGCTGCTATCTCGGAGTTGGCGCATAGCTACAATCCGGATATCAAAGTTGTTGTCGATAATTGTTTCTGTACACCGGTTTTGCAACGACCATTGGAATTCGGCGCAGATGTTGTATTGCACTCGGC
>JAHHOC010000361.1 GCA_018677115.1 Arenicella sp.
GGGTGTAACACCGAGTAGATCCACCAGGGTAATCGAAGGGTGGGACAGCAGTTCTTCGCGTACACGGTCTGCGGTCAGCCTGAGCATCTTATAGGGGACATCACCCAGAACTGCGACCTGGATTACCCCGGCATTAAAAGTCGATAGCGAAACTACCGGTTTTTCCGCGTCGAGCGGCAGCGAATTGAGCGCATCAATCCGCAGTTTTATATCATTTAATATTTCGCGTTTGTCGTAACCTTCATCGATCTTTGCCACTACCGTGGACAAGCCTTCGGACGAGCGCGAGTTTATTTCCTTGACACCCTCCAGATCGAAAATCGCCTGCTCAACCCGACCGGTGATGCCATCTTCCACTGAATTGGGGGTTGCCCCGCGGAATGCCGTCGAGACGGTGACGGATTCAATTTCAAAACTGGGAAAAACCTCGAATGGAATTGCTCTCGTTGCCGACACACAGCCAACTACGATGATTGTCATCATCAACAAGTTGGCGGCCACCGGATTGCGTGCAAACCATTCGATCATTGTTGTCTACATTTATTGGGATGATCCAGAAACAACCTGGTCAATTGTTTTACCCAGCGCGCCGAGGCTAGCTGGACCGGACTGGTGCTTTTTGTTTAATCACGTTTTGTTGAACTCCGCCGCTTCTCATTGCAACACCGGTTCAGTTGATGGTTCCTCTGCATCGGTTACCGCTTTGGCGCTTTCTGCCGTCTGCTTAGCGGTGTCTTCACCTGCGGTAGTTGAGTTGACCAGGGGTTGCCCGACGACGGGTGTTGCGCGGTCGTTTTCAGCGCCTTGCGCGAGAAATGTGTCTGGTAGTTTTGCTTTTGCGCCGGCCAGCGTGCTATTCAGCGACGTGGTGACTACCAGCGCATCAGGCTCAATGCCTTCGGCAATCAATGCATTCTGGTCATCCTGCCAGATTATGTCGATACTTTGCTTACGCAGAAATCCGTCACGTACTACATAAATATAACTGCCCTCACGGATACTCTTGTTGGGAATGATAAAAACATCATCAACCGTCTGCCCCTTGATACGGGCGCTGACAAATTGACCAATCTTAAGCGGTGGCTGATCACCGCTGTTGGCAAATGGGTCCTCTACTTTCGCGATCACATCAATTTGCCGCGTGTTGATGTCGAACGTGCTGTCGGTGCGGGAAATTTTAGCATTCCAATTGTATTGCTGGTTTCCGAGGGTAGAGCTTATAAGTACTTCAAAGGGCGAGCTTTCACTGGTTTCTACGGTAAATCGATCGAGACCAAGTTGACCGAATTCTGCCTGGCTGATCGGCAAGCGAACTTCCACACCATCGGTGGCAAAAACTTCGGCAATGGGAGTGCCAATCCCCACGTACTGTCCGAGTACCGCATCTCGCCGGATTATGCGGCCGTCATAGGGTGCAGTAATTTTAGTGCGACTGAGGTTAAGTTGAGCGTTTTCGTAGGCAGCACGGGCACCATCCATTTCTGCTTTCGCTGCAGCCAACTGCGGCTTGCGCAACACCAGATCGGGCGCCGGCTCGGTATTTCCGAGCCTCTTCCAGTCGTCTTCTGCCTGCTTGGCATTGGCCAACTCCCGACTGTAAGCTGCTTCCGCCTGCGACAATCCTGCACGTGCCTGACTCAGCGAAGACAGATAGTCGCGCTGGTCGATTTGCACCAGAACATCGCCTTTCTTGAAAGTTCCACCAGTTTTAAAATTATCCGCTGCTTTAACAATTTCTCCACGTACCTGGGAAACAAGATTGCCCCGTGTTTCTGCTTCCACGGTACCGTTAGCAGTGACCACTATTGGATAATCCGACCTGTTGGCCTGGATTACGTCCACCCGCACAACCGTTTCAGGGATTTCGCGTTTTTGAGCTTCCGGTTTGAACACCGTTAACAGGGTGATGATAGCCAGCGCCACCAGAATTATGGTGCTTACAATACGAACCTTACGGGGGATAAAATGCAGCAGCCCGCGCCTGCCGGTTTTGGAATCTGGCTGGCTGGATTGGTAGTTTATATTCTGTCGGCTATTCATGTTCATCTAGTCAGTTAATACCCTGCTCACTGATGTCAGGAAGGTCTGCAGTGGCATTTCGATCGGCAATATTGCTAAAGTCGCCGCCTAATGCAAGGTGGATGTCGATGCGATTTTGCAACAGCGCGTTACGGATATTCAATTCGCTGGCCATCGAATTGAACAGCCGCCGCTGTGATTCAAGCACAGTGGTGTAATTTTCGATCCCCGACTGGTAGCGGTCAAGCGCTAAATCCAATCCATTCTGGGCAAACTCAACGGCGGCCGCCGTTGCCCGGTGTCGTTCGCGCAGCAGTGACTCGCGCGACAAAGAATTTTCGACTTCCTCAAAAGCGGTAAGGGTAGTCTTGAGTAAGGAGGCATACGCTGTTTCCGCCTGATATAGAGCCTGATCCTGACGTGACTTCAGCGCCCCGGCTAGGAACAAAGGTTGCGTGACCCCGGAAATCAGCGTGGTGATCATGTTGTCGTTTTCAAATAACTGGTTAAAGCTATCGCGGCTATCACCAATTGACCCAGCGAAGCTGATACTCGGAAAACGATCACGATACGCCGCTTTTGCGGTGGCAATTTGCGCCTGGTACTGTAGTTGACTGGCTCGAAGATCCGGGCGGCGCGTTAATAGCTCAGCCGGCAGGCCTGAGGGCACAGAACCATCCAGGATCGGTAGCTTGGCAGTAAATTCAAGATCGGTATCCGGATATTCGCCGAGCAGTTTCTTAAATGCGCGGAGTGATCGGATGTAGCTGAATTCACTTGCCTTCAACGCCGAGACCTGCAATTGCACATCGGTGCGACTCAAATAAACGTCCAATGCTGAACGCAGGCCCCGCTTATAATTTTCATCAATCAGGGTGGCGGTGCGCTGAAAGCTGTCCAGCCGCTGAAAGGCTAAATCCAATTGTAATTTATTAGTTACCAGGTTGTACCAGGCGCGGCTGACATTGGCTACCAGCGAAAGTTCGGCAGCCTTAAACAATTCTCCCTGCGCCTGTGCAGTATACGCAGCCGATTTTTTCCGCTGAGTCAGCTTGCCCCATACATCTGCCTCCCAGCTGATATCCAACGCACCGCTGACTGTGCGAATTTCCGTACTGATCCCGCCGCTGTCGTTGTCAGTACGATTGCGGCTCAAATTGGCCTGGATATTCGGCCACAGGCTGGCTCCGTTAATGGTCACTTGCTCAATTGCGGCTTTTAGCTGAGCGGCCGAACTCAGTAAATCCGGATTATTAACCAGTGCAGTTTCAACATGGCCAATCAGTTCGTCGTCTGTGAAGGTCTGCAGCCAGCCATTATTCACCACGCCCGGAACTGTTTCGGCTACCGCCGGCTTATCTGTGTTCTGCTCCGGGCCAGTCTCCCATTGCGAGGGAATGGCTACTTTGGCCTCTTCTGGTAACTGTTTGATCTGCGTGGCACACCCGCTAACGGTCAGCGCCACAATGAGCAGCAGGTGATGCATGCTGAATCTTTGTTCAGTTTTACAAGTATGTGGTGAGTGCGTGTTTTGATAGTGGGTCATTTGAACTGTCTATTGTTAGGGATGGCAATTTATTAGATGCCTTAAAACCGCTCGCGGATTCACTCAATTCATTGCAAAGCACACGCATCCGCTATCCTGCATGACGAACCGTGTAAATCGAGTGAAATCAATACCTGAGCCAAATGTTGCGGCTCATACAGCATCGAACTCAAATGTTATACTCCAGCCTCAAAATATGGGGCCAACTAACATTAATTACAAGATGCCAGATACTACCCAACAGGTTGCACGGATTTTAATCGAGGCATTGCCTTATAT
>JAHHOC010000375.1 GCA_018677115.1 Arenicella sp.
GTACCGACCTGGGCTTCACCTTTAACGCACCGGTTTCAGAGACTTTCGCGGTACGCGGTTCATTGGACCGCCTTGACGATGACGGCTTCATCGACTACCCCTATGTGGTTCGGCAAATTGGTGTTTCCAATCCCGATCCTGATTTTAATAATCCTGCGGATCGCGCTGCCAATTTCAACCCGGTGGAGGACGCTAATACAGAAGAAGTGACTTCAGGACGACTGGCTCTACGCTGGCAACCCAATGATATTGTCGATGCGACGCTCACTTATTACTTTCAGGACGCGGAATATGGCGGCCGCAGCACAACCACGTTACGCAGCCAGGTGCCTTCCGGCGAATATGAGTTCGGCGGCCGGGTGGTTGAGCCTAACGAACGCGATAGCGACCTGATTGCGCTTGAGATAACCGCCGATCTTGGCTTTGCTGAGCTGACTTCTGCCACCGGCATAGCCAGTGTGGAAGAAAATGGCCAGCGCGACCAAACCGATTTATTAATCTCGCTTGAATATTCCTATGAAACATTTCCCACCTTCACCGCCTTCACTTTTGAGGACGAGGAAACCGATATCTTCAATCAGGAAATTCGCCTGGTTTCCACTGGTGATGGTCCTCTGAGCTGGATTGTAGGGGCGTTTTATAACAAAAACGAATACAACGCCCTATCTTCGGAGTTTACTCCCGGCTACGGCGCGTTCACCGGATTCCGCACAGACCTCAATGACCTGGAATATTTTGAAGGGGATCGTACCGATCTTGAAGAAACGGCGTTTTTCGGTGAAATCGCATATCAGATAAACGACTACTGGGACGTGACTTTTGGTGCGCGGATTTACGATTATGAATATCAAACTGCAAACCTGACCGAATTTCCCTACTTCAGTGATCCGAGTTTCGTGCCATTCCCGCTGTCAGACATAGAAGGGCAACTGATACTGGAACCTAACCAGGAATTCGATGACCAGCTTTTCAAGGTGAATACGTCGTACACCTTTGACAATGGCAATCTTGTTTACGCCACATTCAGCCAGGGCTTCAGGGTAGGCGCTTCCAACGGTGGTAGTTCTTGTCCGGATATTTTTGTGCCCGGGCCACAGGGCCTGTGTCTGCTGTCACCCGGACAGCAATTCGGGCCGAATCCGGGTGATGTTGCACAGATCAATGAACTTGAGTTCACGCCTGACACGGTTGACAACTACGAAATAGGTGTCAAATCGACATTACTCGATGGCAGCCTGAACCTGAATGCGGCTATTTTCTATATGGACTGGAAAGATCCACAAGTGGCTTCAGCCTCGGTGAATGCGGGCACTTCGATCACGGTAAACGCAGGTGCGGCGGAGACCAAGGGTTTTGAGGTCTCGGCCAACTGGCAGGCGAGTGATCAGTGGTCGTTGAGTGCTAATGTCAGCTATGCAGATGCCGAGTTAACCGAAGACGTGGCCTCCCTTGTTACCAGTATCGCGCCGCCCGGATTTGGTACCATCTTTGAGGATGGGCGTTCCGGAGATCAATTGCCGGGCTCACCAAAATCGCAATTTTCATTCTTCGCTGAATACGAGCACCCTTTGAACAATGGCGCCAGCCTGCTATTTAACACCGCCTATTCATGGCAGGACGAGGTTCTCTCATTTGCCGGCGCACGTGGTAATAGCTACACCTTACCTAGCTTTGGACGGGCAAACATCGCTCTCGGCTACCACACTGACTATTGGTCGGTCACTGGTTATGTAGACAACTTGTTTGATGATTTTTCCGAATCCAGTGCCTCCAATACGCCGCTGTTCAATCAGACAGTGGCCGGTGCCAATGTGCGGCGGTTCAGAACCAATGTATTGCCACCGCGAACTCTGGGTGTAAGGTTCAAATACGATTTCGAATAAACAGTATCAGTTTGTATGCAAATTACGGGGAGCAACTGTTCCCCGTTTTTGTTGCCGGTGTTTAACGGGGCGATTCAATCCAACAGTCTTCAGGAGTAGAAAAATATGACCTATTTTATTCAGCGTGTCATAACTACGCGGCGGTTTTTGTTATCAGCACTGGTTGTGGTGGCACTAGGCGGTTGCTCCGCCGCAGCATCAAACGACAAGATCCGCACATTAAGTAAACAGAACCTGATCGATATAATAGTTGGTTCCTGCATACAATCGACTCGTAATTGCGACTCATCACAATCCATCGAAAAAATTAAGCTGGCTTTGGCCGATGGTAAGGTTTTTACCCAGATATCTCCTGACGATATACCGCGCGATGGAATGGTAGTTGCGGTTCAGGGTATTGGTGGTGGCGGAGCATGGGAACATGTTATAGAGCGAACTAAACAGCAAAAACTGCCCATTGTTGAAGATCAAAGCCGAATGGTGGTTGAGCTTCTAAGCGAATATATCGGCAAAAATATTTCCGCCTTAGTTCGCTCAGAAGCAGCTGGAGCAACAACCGCAGCGTTATTGCTTGCGGCAGATTTGGGTATTCCCACGTTAGACGCAGGCATAACAGGGCGAGCTGTACCTGAGGTCCAGCAATCGATTCCCTGGATTAACGGAATTGCATCTATACCAACAGCGATTATCACGCCATGGGGTGACCAAATTATTGTCAAGCATGCGGTTGACGAATACCGGGTGGAAGATATCAGCCGGGCAATCGCGGTAGCCAGTGGCGGCGAAGCAACCATAACGATGACCCCGATGTCAGGTGCGCAACTCGAAAAGGGTGTGATTGCTGGTAATCTTTCAGAGGCTGAGTTATATGGAAAGACTGTTCGCGAGGCCAGGGAAAATGGCAGTGACCCGATAGCCGCATTACTTAAAGTAACAAAGGGATATAAGCTATTTCAGGGCATTGTGAGCAAATCTGATGAGAAAGGTGATCGCGGGTTCAACTGGGTTGACGCTGAGTTTGAGGGCGTGAATGAGTATCAAGGGCATACCTATAAGCTGTATGTAAAAAACGAAAACATTGTTGGTTGGTTTGATGACCAACTCGACGCGGTCTCTCCTGATTATATCTACAACCTTAGCCCTGAAACTGGAGAGTCGACCCTGGGTGTTGGCATAGGCGGGTATGTCGTCGGAAATGAGGTGGTATTAATTGGTGTTCCGGCAGCCCGGCAATGGTTGAGCGAAAAAGGTATTGAGTTGATGGGCCCTCGTCACTTCGGATTTGATTTTGATTATGTGCCTATTAGAGATTTGCAGGCAACCAGACAGCCTTGAGCAAGGGTGAGGGATGGACAGACACATGTTCCAGGAGAAAGGAGTCATGAGGCCTGATCCTCAGCAATATGGTCAATTTTCTTTTTACGCCACCTCCACAGGTAGGAATTCGCCGGCTTTCTGGTAACCCAGGGGAATTAATTCATCCGCCCGGTCGACTTCCAGGGTTCCGGCGGCATTTCGTGGAATCTCTACAATATAATCCGGCGGATAGGCTGCCAGTTTTTGACTGGCGATGGTGCTTTGCATGCTATCAATAGCCTGGCTCGCAATATCATACAGGCCCCAGTCTTCATCGCTGTGTTCCGTCTCAGCCTGCGGCAAGCGTCTTATATAGCGCCTGATTGTTTCCCTGAAGCCGTCCTGCTCCGATGCCTCGAGATGTGCAGGTGTTGCC
>JAHHOC010000404.1 GCA_018677115.1 Arenicella sp.
CGCCAGCACCCACACCCACGGTAATCAGCGATTGACCCTTCATCGGCACCTTGTCGTAGCCGGTGATGTCATCAGATGGGTCATTATCACCCGGCAGCAGATAGCCGGCTTCAATCACTTCGGTGCCGTTCGGGACGTAAAAAGTCACATGTCCGCCTACGCCTGTGTTAGTACCATCGGAAGGAATTACTTTGACAATGATGCCCAGTTCATCACCATTCATTAACAATGGCGTGCCCGGTGGATGACCCCCATCGATACGCGCATCCAGAAATTGTTGCGTATCGGGATCCAAAAACATATAGACCATCCTGGTCTGCAGATTGTGCGACTCAACACTGGTGGTGGAAGCGGCAAACAGGAACAATCCGGATACAACGCCAAAAAGGCCCCCGATTAAGGCCCCTACTTGCTTTACAAGTGTCTTAGATAAGCTCTGAAATGCCTTTTTGAGCTTTCGTTTTGGTTGGGAAATGGTATATTTCACGGCGACCTCTCGATTCGTGACGAATATTCTTTGTCGAACACGTTTCCAGTGGGCACTAACCTGAAGGAAGCGGGTTCGTTATATTTGGTATTGAAGTTGGGTTGGTCGGGGCAGGATGAGTTGGCGCTCATTCTGCCCTTTTGATTTGAGATAGAGGATCGAACACCCCCACTCTGAAAAGCGGATTCTGATATTTCCGCATAGGCGAGACAGGCCGCATACTGTGCGTATGCAGCAAGCCGATCATACGTTTCCGTCCGGGTCACCGGAACAGAAACAGCAGATAGGTTTTGTACTTCCAAATCACGCAGTTGACGCTGCATGTAATACCCCTCGCCTATGAGCATTTATAAAGTTAGGTCTAAATTGAATTAGCCCTTCTTACATTTTCCTTGTGCCACTCCAGTCGGGGGCACACTATGCACAAGGCAAAAAAAATGGGTCCACGTCAATCTATAATAGATTGATCCAGACCCAACCCGGCCACGAACTTCCGACAAAATTCAGCCCCCTGAAATTTCGCCATACACGGCCTTGGACTATCTTTCTACAGAACAAACGCGTGAAATGCAAGCTGACACATTTTGTAACAATTGGAATTTCGCCAGAAACTGGAAAAATCGGGCCAGTTGATTGCGCAACACTCGGTTTTTATTAGTCAATTTGTCCTCAAACTGTAATTCTATCGACGAACAAACAGTAAATCCCAGACACCGTGTCCTAGATTTTCACCGCGCGACTCATATTTTGTCTTTGACCGATATTCGGGTTTTTTTGCGTAATTTGTTGCTGTATTGAGCAGATTGACGTTTTTTGTCAATACTTGCAGAATGTGTTCAGCGTAATTTTCCCAGTCTGTGGCGACGTGCAAAACACCGCCAGGTTTCAATTTTTTGACCATCAGCGAGACGAAATCAGGCTGGATCAAGCGGCGTTTATGATGCCTTTTCTTATGCCAGGGATCAGGAAAAAAGATCTGTATGCGGTCGAGGCATTCGTCAGCAATCTGTGTTTCGAACACCTCAACGGCATCGCTCTGTGACACACGGATGTTTTCAAGGCCATGCTTTTTCACCTGCACCAGCAAACTGCCCACTCCCGGCTTATGCACCTCAATACCGAGGAAATTTTGCTCCGGTTGCTGTTGCGCCATCTCCACCAGCGACAGGCCGTTGCCAAACCCTATCTCAACCACCGTAAATGCCTCGCGCCCGAACATCTGCGCCAAGTCTAGCTGCTGTGTTTCCGCGTCAACACCATATTTGGGCCATAGCTGATCGATCGCATTTTGCTGGCCGCTGGTAATCTTGCCCTCGCGTCTTACATAGCTGCGGATCGGACGCATAAATTTTTTGTCGCCCGCACTCATTGCCCGCCCTCCAGGATACCCCTTAGCCGATCACTGAAACCGGTTGGAAGTGTGTCAAAGCCACCGTATTCAAGCCGGTAACAGGGCGTCGACCTGATCTGCTGCATAGCTGAGCGGAAGCCATGCCCTTGCAGGTTGCGGGCATTAACATGGTTTTCCATCAGGCCCATACCCGCTTCGGCACTGGATATGTCTGTAAAACTGAAATCCGCATGGGCTTTATAGCGAGGATATACAAAGGCGGCCAGCTGGTGGGAGGGCAAGCAAGACACAGCACCTCCAAGGTCGGCGGCAAAAACCGCATTGGCTTGTTGCCCGGTTATGACGGCTCCGGAGCTCGCCAGCAGTGGCCGGATGGCATCAATACCCGCCGCCTTTATCTGTATCGGCCGCGCTATACCACTTACGCTACTACCTTCCAGCAAGATCAATTCGTCAGTCAAATAGTCAAAACCATTGGCCACCAGCCACGCGGTAAAACTCGATTTACCGGCACCACTGTTGCCCGGTATCACCATCGCGCGCCCGTTGGCAGCCACCGCAGCTGCATGCACACAATGTACCGACGTTGCCTGGTCTGCGATATGAAACAATATGCGGTCGCTCAGGTGATAAATTAAATCTCCCGCCTGTTTGAACGTGCGTGTGACCTCACCGGCTGCTTCATGCAATTGCCACCCTCCGTCATCCCCCTCTACGGTAATTTCGATATCGACGGAGGTTGACGCGACTTGCGCCTGCAAATCAGCCAGCATAGGCGAGAGCAAGGTTTCCGCCGCTTTGCCTTTAAGCAGCACAGTTTCCTGCACACCTGCTATTTCAATCAACCATTGCGACAACAGTCTAATCCTTCTGCTTTATCACGCCGAGCCGCTGAAGCTGTTCGAGCGCGGCAGCCACATCAGCGGGTATCTGCTCGGCCTGGCCAGGGAACTGCTCGGCTAGCTCGGCGATCAGCTGCGCCGCCGTGCGCTTTCCATCGCACAGGCGCCAGACCAGTGCAGAAGCCGGATTGAGATGCAGCGTAGCGGCGGTCTGTGGATTAAACAACAGGCAGTCTTCGTCCATCTGCTCCAGCAGACAACCATCAGCCTGAATATAAATTTTGTCGTTATTCACCTGTCTCCATCTACTTGCTGATCTCCGCTAACCGCCGCGGATCGCCGAAAAGGCGCGCTGAAACAACCATTTAAGCAGCGTCAGCGGATGCCGCACCAATCTGGTGAACAGCAAACTGTTGCCGGGTGCGACATTGTAATACATATGCATCCACCAGTCGGACGGGTTGAACAACAGGCGCAGCTTTTTACCGAACGAAACCTGCGGTTTCATAATGCGCCGAAAAGCCAGCATGATTTCACCCTGACCACTTATTTCTCCAGCAAAATCACCTCCGACCTTGGACTGCAACGCAGGCGATAACGGTACCAGCGAGTGCAGGCACTGCAGCGTGTTAAGCACATGATCGTAGTCACGATCTATCCGTTCCCAGTCGATTTCATCAATGAACCGTTCGGCATAAGCCACCGCATCCAGCATATTAATCATCTTGATAAAATCGCCGGGGTGCAAGCCGGCAAGGTGCCGGCATACCTGGTGCAATTGATGCTCATGACCGAGTGTCTGCAGCTCGAGTTCTTGCCACTGCACAGTGCGCACTTCGTCGGCCACGGCCTCATAAGGCAGGTGCCCGGGTACATCGCGGCCCAGCGCATCGTGATGTATTTCCACGCTGACGGTAAATCCATCAACCTGCTTTTCGGCATTTGGTAACTGGTGCGTGCTACGCATAAACCGAGAGGGTTGTGATTCAGGCAGATCAAAACCCAGCTGCACTAACAGCTCACCTGCTTCGGCCAGCCGAGACCGCGGCACCAACAGGTCAATGTCACGCATCGGCCGCAGTGCGACTGATGGGTAGATCATCGGTGCCAGCGCCAGGCCCTTCAGGGCCACCAATGGCAGTTCGTGTTCAGCAAAGGCGGCGGACAACTCCTGCATCGCCCGGTAGCGCGCATCAGCGGCGCCCCGGTGTCTCATCTGCAGCCCTTTGAGGCTTACCAACGCCTCCAGCGGAATCGCCAGGTTAAGTTCGCGGATGTGCTCTGCCAACAATGGCGCCAGCGCATTCAACTCGATTTGTTCGAGTAACCCCGGCCAATCCGTAATGGCTTCAAGCTGTTCCAGCAGCCGTGCACCCTCCTCGTCGTTGAGGCGAAGGCGGGTGATCTGTGCGAGCAAATTGATTGAAACATCCATACCTGATTTTCCCTTAAAAATGCCGGCCGCAGCCAGCTTTTTGTGTCTCGCTAGCCAGCCTGTCCGCAGCCGCTTAGTTACTCCGCCCTGAAAACAGGCGCTTAATAGACCAACCCAGCACTTTCAACGGATGTTTAAACCACTTTACTCTCCACAGGCTCTTACCCGGTGGAACTTCATAGCGCAGGTGCAGCCACCAATCAGACGGATTCAACAGCAGGCTAAGGCGCTTGCCCAGGGGGTGCCCCGCGCTCACGATCCGGCTCGGCGCGATCATCGGTTCAGCTATCCCCTGGATAGACTCGTCTGCCACATTGCCGACCAGGGTAGTCAGCCGCAGGGAAAGCGGCACAATAGGATGTAGCAGACGCAGGGTATTCAACACGTGGCTGTATTCATCACGCATCCATTGCCAGTCGATTTCATCGTAATATTCCTCGGCATAGGCCACAATATCCAAAATATCGATCAGCTTGATGACGTCATCCGGGTGATGCCCGGCCAACCGCCGGCACAAATGGTGCAGCATATGTTCGGGACCCAGCGCTTCAAAATGCAAGGCCACCGACGGAACCGTCTGGCTCTCGAGATCGGCCTCCGCAAACAACAGCTTGCCCGGCACTTCAGCTGGCATGGCATCGAGGTAAAGATTAAGTTTAATCGGGAAGCCCAACTCACCCCGGGTGGCGGTGACCATCCTCAGCCCCTTGCGTTTGTTCGGCGCCGGCAGTGGCTCAACCAAATCGAAATAGAGCTTAGGCAAGAATTTGGTAACTTTATCGAGGTCCTTTTCGGCGATCAGCAGGTCAATATCGAGCAGGGGTCGCAGTTCGATAGTCTGGTAGAGTAACGGCGCCAATGCCATGGCATGCAGCACCAGGTAGGGCACGTCGACTTCTTCCATGAACATGTCCAGCTCGCGCAACAATTCAAAACAGGTATCCACCGCCAGAATATGGCGCATCTGCAACGCCTTCAGGCTCAGTAACGCCTGTTTACGCAAATCGAGATCGTGCTCCTGCACATGCTCGAGCAACAGCGGCGCCATGCCATGTTGCTCAATCTGCTCCAGAAAGTCCGGCCAGTCGAGAATCTGCTGCAAGCCGCTCTGCAAGGCAACAGCATCGTGCCGCGATAACGGCAGCCGCGCCAGTGAATACAACACTCTTGTAAACCGATCCAAACCCAATCACCCCATAATCAAAGCGGTGGCATCCAACTTCTAAATTGAAGTCATTAGTTATTGCAAGTTGTTAAGCAACAACTCTAAGCCTATGATTATAGATGGAAATCTGCTTTAAATGTGGCAAATTCTTGCCGGACCATGTTAATGACCGGTTAAGCACCCGGTTTCCGGCACCGATGCATGACGAAAAGGCAATAAGAAAGCCGGATAGCGCCGGCTTTTCATGTAGAAGCAGAGATAGATTAAGGTAACATTTTCAACACGGATGACGCGAGGCGATCGTATCGCTGCTGGCCTTCACACAGGGTAGATCGATAGTCTCGGCCTGAGTTGGAGCAGAAATATCGATCAGCTCGTTGGTATTCCTGCTTGCTTTCATTGTTTCACCTCTGTCACGATATTTATAGCGATCCGTTTCCCCGAAGGTGACATGAATCCACTCCCTTGCAATAAATGTATTGGAAAAAATAGTAAAAACAATTTTGCAGCATGGCGAATAGAATGATTATTCGCTTGGATCAATTTCGCATCGGATTTCGGTTTAAATTTGTTACTCTTGCAGCTTCTGTACACCAAGCAAAATTTATCGACTGCTACTACTGTTTAACCCATGCCCTGGTTCACCACACGTCGTAAATTCCTGCTGTTAAGCGGTGCTGGTATCGCTGCCATGACTGCTTGTCGTCATTCACGACCGCCGACCCCTGCGCACGATAGAGGATTTAACGGACAAAATACGGTACTCAACAGCATTATCGACGCACTGGTGCCAAGCGATGAATTTGCCGGCGCATTGGACATCGGAGTGCACCGGGCAATAGAGGCCGAGATGCAACAAAAACCGGGTTTGCAGGAGCGAGTTGAGCGACTCACCGCCGCGGTGAACAGCAAATCACTGGCCACCCACCGACAGACCTTCGAGCAACTCAGCACCACCCAGCGGGAGGCGCTTCTCAATGAAATGCTGCAACACACAGCGCCGCGCCAGGCACGGACCGATCTGAAGCGCCTGCGCAATAATGTATTAATTCGTTTTTATAGCTCCGACGGTGGTCATGCCAGCCTTAACTACCGGCTACCGGCCAACTACCCTGCCTACCGCGCATAACATATTATGGCGATGGACTTTGACATAGTGATAATTGGTTCCGGCGCAGGTGGCGGTATGGCTGCTCTGTCGCTGTGCGAAAAAGGCTTTAAGGTGGGCCTGGTTGAACGAGGCCCGGTATTTGATCCGCGTAAAGATTATGTGCTGAATTATATGGATTGGGGTCTGCGCGAAGACCCTTTGACGCAGGCCAGGGTTCGCGAACAGACCATCGACCGAAGCTACCAGACACGTTACCGGCTGGGGCAGGAATATCAACAGCGCAATGCTAATACCTACTATCGCGTACATGGGCTGGGCGGCAGCACATTGCACTACCAGGGCGAAGCACATCGCTTTCCTGAGCATGCCTTCAACGGCTTAAATGAGTTCGGCTGGGGTATCGACTGGCCGATAAACTATGCCGATCTGGCACCCTGGTATCAACGTACTGAACACCTCTTGGCAGTAGCGGGTGCCGTTGGCAACCCGTTTAAAGCGGATCGTGAGGCTTTTCCGACCCCGGCCCATGCACTGTCTCCGCGCAGCAAGCTGCTAGCCCGCTCGGCACAATCCATCGGCATGACCCTGCAACCCAACACACTGGCTTTGCCGAGCCGCAGTGT
>JAHHOC010000405.1 GCA_018677115.1 Arenicella sp.
TTTTCAGCATTTTCCGATAGATACTGTATACCGTCTTACGGCGGCCATGAACCTCAAAGTTCTCAATTCCTGCGCGGCTCAAAGTCTCATCGAGCGACTTACGCACCTTTTCGATAATCAGCTTGCGATTACCTTCACGCTTTAATAGCGCCTGCTTGATTGCCGCATGCCGTTTGGGATAGAGATAGCGGAAACACAAGTCCTGCAGCTCACGTGCCCAGTGATAAAGGCCCAGCCGTTCGGCGATCGGCGCATATATATCCAGTGTCTGTCGCGAGATGCGCTTTTGCTTTTCCTTGCGCATGACCTCCAGCGTCCGCATATTGTGCAGGCGATCGGCCAACTTGATGATCATCACGCGCACATCCTCGGACATCGCCATTAACATTTTTCGAAAATTTTCTGCTTCCGCCTGCTCCTTGGTGTCGAAGCGAATCTGGCTGATTTTGCTGACTCCGTCTACCAGCAGCCCTACTTCTTCACCGAACTGTTCTACAATGTCATCCTTGGACGCCGGCGTATCTTCAATCACGTCGTGCAATAATGCCGCGATAAGGGATCGCGAATCCATCTGTAGCTCAGCGAGCGTATCGGCGACCTCGATGGGATGGTGAATATAATGTTCCCCGGTACGCCGGGTCTGGCCACGGTGGGCCTGCTCGGCGAAGCGGAAGGCCTTGTTTATTTCCTCAATTGCCTCGGGCGACAGATAGTCTGCCAACCGCCCCTCGCAAACGGCTCGAATTGCCTTTTCGGGTGATGGCGAAAAGAATCGCTTCGCCATAGTGTGATTTACCGTCGGAGACTACTCAGCAGGCTCTTTTTCCGCATCCGCTGCAGGAGTAGTTGCGGTACCAGCCAACTCAGCCTGTAATGCTGCGGTCAGGGCATCCAGTTCGGCCGGCTCGGTTTCCTCACCTTCTTCGATGAACTCGAGAACTTCTTCTTCAATTTCCTCGTCAAGAATATCCCTGGTCACAAACCCCTCAGCAATTTCGCGCAGCGCAAGAACCGTGGGTTTATCATTCTCTTCATCCACGAATGGCTGTGAACCCAGTGAAATCTGACGTGCACGCTTGGTCGCAACCAAAACTAACTGAAATCGGTTATCAACATTATTTAAGCAATCTTCAACTGTAACTCGAGCCATTGAGCACTCCTCATTCTATTGCCAATTACTGGTGACGGCACCAGTGGATGGCCTCAGTGTGGTAAACATTTTAATCAATCCCGGCCCTGGCTGGCGTGCTGCGCCCCCAAAAGTTTGTCCAGGTCGATTGACAGGGGCCGCAGTTTATCACTTTGCCCAGCAACTATCAGCTCTAAATCAGCCAAAGCAGCATTAAAATCGTCATTAAGAACAACATGATCTGACGCCGAACAATGCTTCATTTCATCCATCGCCTGGCGCATTCTGCTCTGGATCACGTCTTCTGAATCACTGCCGCGACTGCGCAAGCGGCGCTCCAGTTCCTGCACTGAGGGAGGTAAAATTGTAATACTGACTGCTCCGGGCATAATATTCCTCACGCTGGCGGCACCCTGCCAGTCAATGTCGAGTAATACGTTGCGTCCTGAAGCGAGAAGCTGCTCCACCACGATGCGTGAGGTGCCGTAATAATTACCGTAAACCTGCGCATATTCCAGGAATAGATCATCATCCACCATATTTAAAAATTCTGCCTGATCAACGAAGTAGTAATCCTCTCCTTCGGTCTCGCCGGCACGTTTTTGACGCGTGGTATGGGATATCGACATAACAATATTGGCGTTATTTGCTATTAACGCTCGCGCTAAACTGGTTTTCCCGGCTCCTGAGGGAGCGGAAATAATAAAAAGTTTGCCTGCCAAGGGACTGCTCGTCGAGAGAACGATAATTAGTCAGATAAGTGGCTGCATAGTTTACTCGAAAAGTTGTGAGAAAAGGTATACACCAAGACTAAAATCCTCTGTCATGCCGGGTTTTGCTATTGCCCTGTCCGCGGCTCCGGCTCTACACATTATTCACTCAAGCGTGGTTTGGGTTCTGCGTACTAATAGACTAGAATTCCGCGATGAAGAACACTGCCCTGTATATCATTACGGTACTGGTTTGGGGCTCAACCTGGCTGGCAATCGAGTATCAGCTAGGCGACGTGCCAGTCACCGCTTCTATCATCTATCGATTTGCCATTGCCGGACTATTGATGTGGACCTATTGCCTGATGGCACGAATTCCACTTCGTTTTGAAGCCCGGCAACATGCATTTATCGCGTTATTAGCGAGCTGCAATTTCAGCCTGAATTACCTGGTTATCTATCTGGCACAATTGCATATCAATTCCGCCATGACTTCAGTGGCGTTCTCCACCATGCTATTGATGAACATCGCCAACACGCGTCTTTTTTTCGGCGTTCCGATTCCTGCCCGTGTCTATCTGGGTGCAATCACCGGCATTGCAGGAATCGTGGCCCTGTTCTGGCAAGGCTTGACGGAAGTTAATCCGCAAGACCAGGTTATACTGGGTCTGGCACTGATACTACTAAGTGCCTTCATCGCGTCCCTTGGCAACATGGTCAGTGTTCGCAACTCCCGCGAGGGAATTAATGTGTTCGCCGCCAATGCCTGGGGCATGAGTTACGGCACGCTTATTCTTCTTGTAATAGCGCTGGTGTCTGGAACTGAATTCCGCTTTTCATCAGAACCAGCTTATGTACTGTCGCTTATATACCTGGCAGTGTTTGGTACAGTAATCGCTTTCGCCACTTATTTTCTGTTGTTACGTGATATCGGACCGGAAAAAGCCAGTTATGTGATTGTCCTGTTTCCGGTGGTGGCGATAACCCTGAGCAGTGTGTTTGAGGGGTTTGAATGGACAGCCAATATTTTTCTTGGTTTCGCGCTGGTGCTGCTTGGAAATGCCATTGTGCTGACGCCCATCGACAAAATCGCCGCAGCGGTCGATCGCTTGCGAAGCTGACCGGCAGGCTATTCGATATTCTGCACCTGCTCGCGCATCTGCTCGATCAGGACCTTCATATCCACACTGGCCCTGGTCAGCCTTGGATCCTGTGATTTGGAACCCAGGGTATTGGCCTCTCGATTCAGTTCCTGCATAAGGAAATCCAGCCGCCGTCCGGAAGGTTCATTTTTGTCGAGCACTGCGGACACTTCCTCAATATGTACCCGCAGTCGATCGAGCTCCTCCGCAACATCTGTTTTATGCAGAAAAATAACCATTTCCTGCTCCAGTCTGGCTGCATCCAGCTGATCCCTGATCTCAGCCAGCTTTTCATCCAGGCGGGCCCGATAGTTTGTCTCTAACTCGGGCAGAAAAGTCTCAATATCAGCGATAATCCCGCTCATCTTGGTCAATCTCTCGTCAATAAGCCCGGACAATTTGGCGCCTTCCTGAGCGCGCGCGCTAAGCAGATCGTCGAGTGCCGAATTTAGCACCTGCATCAAACTGGCTTTGATAACTGCCGGTTCAATTTGTTTGGCTTGCAGCATTCCCGGCCAATGCAACACGTCAATTGCCCGTAACGGTTGCATATCCGGAACCAGTGCATGCATCTCGGTCAACAGCTCCTGCAGGTCTCCAGCCAACTCCGCATTCGGCACCAGCGAACCGCTGTCGCTTTCCTTGAGTCGCACAAAACAATCGATCCTTCCCCGCGTTAACCGAGCTGAAATGGCATCACGAAGCTCGCCTTCATAGACCCGCAGTTCCTCCGGCATGCGCGGCGCAATATCCAGATACCGGTGATTGACACCGCGTATTTCGCAGCTAAGCTCACCAATTTCTGTTTCTGTTGCTGCCTGCGCATAAGCGGTCATGCTATTGGTCATTGCGGTACTCCGGACTGATAAACCACAGAATAAAAATTTGTAATGAGCAACGAACGGGGTTGGTGCTCTATTCACAGAGCGACTATAATACCGCGATGAGCATCCTCAAGGCCAAACCTAAATTTATTCCGGCAATACCGTTGCGACCCGATACCATGGTCGAGCATTACCGGATTGGCAAAGTAATTGGTGTGGGCGGCTTCAGCGTTGTATACAGTGCACTGGATACGCAGACCAATAACATTGTTGCAATTAAGGAATTTTATGCAACTAACTGCATGCGCCGTACCCGTAATGGCTCATTGCGAGCGCACCCGCCTGAAGAGGAACATAAATACCACATTGGCTTAAAACGCTTTTTCGACGAAGGCCTGACGCTGTCGCAAATCAACCACCCTAACATCGTTAATGTTTCCAACTTTTTCCGACTCAACAATACCGCTTATCTGGTAATGCGGCATGAGAACGGTAAGGACCTGCGGTGGTTTATCAAGAACACCGACTATGTCCCGGATGAAGAGTTTATTTTAAGCGTTTTCAGCATGGTGCTGGCT
>JAHHOC010000407.1 GCA_018677115.1 Arenicella sp.
CAATGGATTATGAGTCCACTGCTCTAACCAACTGAGCTATAGGCCCATCTCGATCTGCCAGTCCGCCGGCAGGATGCGGGATGATACAGAATTAATTCTGTTCAAGAAAGCTTTTCAGATGCTCCGAGCGGGACGGGTGCCTGAGCTTGCGCAACGCTTTGGCCTCAATTTGACGTATGCGTTCACGTGTCACATCAAACTGCTTGCCGACCTCTTCCAAAGTATGATCGGTATTCATGCCAATTCCGAACCGCATGCGCAGCACTTTGGCTTCCCTTGGCGTCAGGCTCTCAAGGATGTCCGTGGTTGCGTGCAGTAAACCCGATGTGGTGGCAGCTTCCATTGGCGCTTCGACGTTTTTGTCTTCGATAAAATCCCCCAGGCTGGAATCCTCATCGTCGCCGATGGGCGTTTCCATCGAAATCGGTTCCTTGGCGATTTTCAGCACCTTGCGCACTTTGTCTTCCGGCATCTCCATTTTTTCTGCCAATTCCTCAGGAAGGGCCTCGCGGCCTTTTTCCTGCAGAATTTGACGGGAAATGCGGTTCAATTTATTGATTGTTTCAATCATATGCACCGGAATCCGGATTGTCCTGGCCTGATCAGCGATAGAGCGCGTAATAGCCTGCCGAATCCACCAGGTAGCATAAGTAGAAAACTTGTATCCGCGGCGATACTCAAACTTATCCACTGCCTTCATCAGGCCGATGTTGCCCTCCTGAATCAGGTCCAGGAACTGCAATCCGCGGTTGGTATATTTTTTGGCAATTGAAATCACCAGGCGCAGGTTGGCTTCGACCATTTCTTTCTTTGCCCGGCGCGCTTTGGCCTCACCGATAGACATGCGCCGGTTGATATCCTTGATTTCCTCAATGGGAATTCCCAGGCTTTCTACTATGCGTTTCAATTTTGCCTGGGACATTACGATTAATGCCTGGTGCTCTTTGATTGCAGCTTTTCCGTTGGCATCCGCTTTCCTGAGCAGCTTTCTATACAGGCCTGGGTCAGTTTCATTATTTACGAACATTTCAATAAAGTCCTTGCGTGAAATGCCCGCTTCATTAACTGCGATATCCATCAGTGCTTTTTCATGGGAGCGGATAGTCTCAACTTGCAGGCGCACGCCATCCCACAAAGCCTCAATAATTTTCGGCACAAACTTTATTTCCATCAGGCCTTCAATCAATTCGTTCTGAATTTTGCGGGCCTGCCTGCTATCAAAACCGTGTCTCTCGAGAGCTTTATTGTGGCGCATGTGAAGTCTCTTCATGGCCTTAAAACGCTCCAACGCCTCATCCATGTCAGGGCCGGTATCTATCGGCTTTTCCTCTTCCTCTTCGTCGTCGTCGGTTTTCGGCGCGGCAGAACCCGATTGCACCGGATTCGGATCGATTTCGGCGTTGGGATCAATAAAAGCGACCAGCAGGTCGGTCAAACGCATGTTTTCCGCTTTGATCTCTTCAAAATAATCAAGGATAGTTTGAATTGCAGATGGGCATGCAGCCATGGCAACTGTTGATTGCCGAATGCCGTCTTCGATGCGTTGTGCCAGGTTGATCTCATCAGCCCGTGTCAACAGGTCAACCGTACCCATTTCACGCATATACATACGAACCGGATCGGTGGTGCGACCGAACTCACTCTCGACCGCGGTGGCTAATACCGCGTCGGTATTATCATCGTCATCTTCGGCTTCCTTGTCGGATTCTGCCTTGAGTAACAGAGAATCAGCGTCAGGCACACTGTCGAATACTTCAATGCCCATGTCGTTGATCATATTGACTACAGATTCAATTTGATCTGTGTCGTTCATGTCCTCGGGCAAATGATCGTTAATTTCGCGATAGGTTAAAAAACCCTGCTCTTTGCCTTTCAGGATTAAACGCTTTAATTCGGATTTTTTACTACTTGAGTCCATTAATGGAACCTCGCACAAAGCCCACTCCGCAACGGTTTATCGCAAAGCAGATCATCAAATATATAAGGAGTATTAATACGGGTTAACAGTTAATTTTATAACAAAAACATCAAAAAATCGCTTATTTTAAGTGGATATCAGATGTTTCTAACCAACGTTAAGATGCGGTCGATGCTGAAGATTATCAAGCCGCCGTCGAAAAATTTCACGATTGGTAACCTTTGCGCACAAAATCCGTCAATTCAGCCTGTTCTGTGCGTTCGTCATCATCAAGCGGTGTTATGCGGGATTTCTGATCCAATGCTGCCAACGATTCCAATGCAGCTGATATTCTGGCGGCCTGAAATTCTTCTATTATTTTTTGGTTGTTGGCGCGAATCAGTGCGAGTGCCTCTTGTTCGCTTAATTCCGGAATATTGTTGTGTTGATGGTTAGCCAAATTTACCAGGGTATTGAAATAAGAACGGTCACGAAAGCGTTCCAGCAAGGTCGCTGTTGTCGCGGCTCCCTGTTCGTCGCAGGCTGCGCGCAGAGTATGTAACATTTCAATTCCGCGCACGTGTTCGTCCCTGATTTCCTGCAGTTCCTCAAATTCATTGGCAAAGCGGGGATGCTGCAGAATCAGCGACAAGGCACGCCGGATATTGGTAATGGTTTCCCTGCTCGCCGGAGCACTTGCACGGGTTTTAGAGCGCCGGTCATCGCCCGGTCGCCTGCGCCCACCAGCGGCTAAATCACTGGGGCTAACCTGGGCTAACTTCGCAAGGCGGTCGACCAACAGTGTCTTAAGGATTCCGTCGGGCAGTTTTGCAATCATGGGATTGGCAAGCTTAACCAGTTTTGCCCGTCCGTCGAGGCGTTTAATGTCGGCTTTTTGCTGCAGCGTATCGAGTAGAAAATCGGGCAAAGGGGTTGCCTGGTCGACAAGTTCCTGAAATGCGTTTTTACCAATCTTGCGTACCATGCTGTCCGGGTCTTCGCCGTCGGG
>JAHHOC010000416.1 GCA_018677115.1 Arenicella sp.
GCACTGTAGCCAGCAAAATACCTGCAATGTCGGACGAAAACCTTATGTAGAGCAGCGGGACAAATATCAACCCCGCCAGAGCAAGCCCACCAAGCAGACCCTCGACAGTTTTGCCCGGACTGATTGTTGGAGCCAATTTAGTTTTTCCAAAGCGGCGGCCGACGAAATAGGCGCCGATATCAGCTGCAAACACCGCCACAAGATAGTAAATCACCCACTCTATGCCATTAGGCAGGTAGCGCAACTCAATGACTATCCATGCGGCACTTGCCAGGATCACGATCCCCACAGCCATTTTAATCATGGTCTGGTGTAGCAATTTGGGTAAACCAGACATTGTGAATATCAGCAGCACCAGCCAGATAACACAGGAGGAATAGATTATCGCGTTTCCCGAAATATGATCGTTCTGGATCAGGTACAGAGCTGACACGAATAAACCACAGCATAGAGCCGACAGACTCGGCGACGAAATAGAACAAATTCCCAGCCACTCCCAAAACGCCACCAACACGATAATATTGATCATCAGGCGCCAATAAACCGGGTCGTTATGCAGCAGCGCCGCCAACGCTATGGAGACGAAAATTAACGCGGTTATAACTCGCTGCTTAAGCATGCCTGCTCGCGGTGTGAGGGTTGATTTGAGTTTCCATATCGGTATCCACACTTTCAACGGTTTCCGGATCAGAGGAGCTGACAACGCCTTGTTCCTTACCCGCAACCTGGTCCGGCGCCAGACCGAACCGTCGATCACGGTGTGTGTACATCATCAATGCATCGGTGAAGGCATTCTCATCGAAATCGGGCCACAAGGTGTTGGTGAAATAGAATTCAGCGTAAGCCGCCTGCCACAACATGAAATTGCTCAGCCGGTACTCACCACTGGTACGAATAAACAGGTCCGGATCAGGAATTCCCTGAGTCGCGAGTTCGTTGTGTAGAAGTTCTTCACTGATCTCAGAGGCCTGCAGTTCACCCGCAGCAACTCTCTGGGCTAACTTTCTTGCCGCCTGCGTGATGTCCCAACGACCACCATAATTTACCGCAACCGAGAGCACTAATTTTTTGTTTTCAGCGGTGTCGCGAACGGCATGGTCCGCCAATCGATGGATCTTATCGCTGAACTTGCCCAGATCACCGATCAATTTCAGGCGTACTCCATTTTCGTTGAGTTTCTTTGTCTGGGTTTCCAGCGCATTGGCCAACAGATCCATCAATGCGTCCACCTCTGCCTGTGGTCGATTCCAATTCTCGCTGCTGAAGGCAAAAATAGACAGATACGGAATTTCATGTTGAATACAGCTGCGTATCAAACTCTTTACTGAATCGACGCCACGCTTGTGTCCAGCAATTCTTGACAGTCCCTTGTCACTGGCCCAGCGCCCATTACCATCCATAATCACCGCTACATGGCGCGGTTTGGGACTGATTATTGCAACGTTGTGGTTGCGTTTACGTTTGAACCAACCAAACATCACATCACTTTGTGTTTCAACGACGGAACCAGTTATAAGTTTTGATAGCCGGTTTAGACCTGCAATATCTCGGCTTCCTTCTCAGCAACAATGTGGTCAACGTCCTCAACATATTTGTCGGTGATCTGCTGAATGCGGTCGTGGGCGCGCTTGTCCTCGTCTTCGCTAATTTCCTTTTCCTTAAGCAAGGATTTGAAATCATTATTTGCATCACGTCGGATATTACGAATTGCAACCTTACCACTTTCGCCTTCGGCAGCGGCAACTTTCACCATTTCCCGGCGACGCTCCTCGGTCAGGGCCGGCATCGGAATGCGAATCAAATCGCCAGTGGTAACCGGGTTAACCCCCAGATTCGCCTCCAGTATGGCTTTTTCAATCACTGGCACCATATTTTTTTCCCACGGCTGAACCGCCAGCGTGCGTGCATCCTGAACCGAAATATTGGCGACCTGATTGATGGGTGTTGCGGTTCCGTAGTAATCAACTGTGAGGTGATCGATCAACGCCGGGCTGGCACGCCCTGTGCGAATCTTGGCCATTTCCGAGCGCATCGACTCAATGCTCTTTTGCATGCGCTGATCGGCATCTTTTAGAATTTCATCGATCATGGTTATTCTCGTGTCAGTGTTTGTGAATAATTGTAGTTCGGTTACCCGGCAGTGATAAGTGTACCAATTTCTTTTCCCAGCGCCATTTTAACAAGCGCTCCTTGTTCGGCAATAGATATCACCCGCAGGTCCATGTTGTTATCGCGACAAAGTGCGATTGCGGTAGCGTCCATCACACCGAGTCTCTTTTGCAGCACTTCATCGTAACTGACGCGTTGAAAACGCACTGCCCCGGGATTATCCACCGGATCGGAATCGTATACACCATCAACC